>NZ_JBSTYP010000092.1:0-12371 GCF_054052405.1 Aeromonas aquatilis
TGCTGGCAGGCGTGATAGGGCGTCAGAAAGATATCGGCGGCCTGCAAAATCAGCAGTCTGGCATCTACTTTTTTGCGTGGGGCTTCGCTCAAGGTCAGCAGTTTACGGCCAGCATCAGGCTTGGCCGGTCTCTCTCGCTCCAGTAACTTGGCCATCGCCTTGCCGCCAGCACTGTGATCTGTCACGGCCTGACCTTGCTGAGCCACAGCCTGCTCTGCCAAATGGCGGCGGGTTTCTGCTGGCAATGAACTGATGTGGAACTCGCTGCCTTTACCTATTTCCCTTGGTCTGGATTTCCAATTTTCTTTGCTCGCTCGGATCCGAATTGCACGATCTGTTGCAGGCAGACCAGGTAAACCGGCCAGTTTAATCGAAGTAAACCACTCACTCATGGTCGTGCTCCTCACCTGACTCGGCCCCTTGCTGGTAACCAATGAACTGATACAGCTCTTTCATGATCCTGTCGGCAAGGGCTCCATCCCGTGGTAACCGGTTAGTGTCAGGCGCGTACATTTGAACATACAGCTGGACTGTTCGTGGGTTGTAATCACGAGACAGGGCCCATGCACGACAGCTAGAGCCTTTGGCCACTAGGTGTGCGTGTATGTGTTTCGCGCTTCGTATTTCCATCGGTTCATTCCGTGTTAATATCCGTTGGTTATTCGCATTGCGCAGGCATCACATTTATACGCATTGCGAACATTTGTGATTATTGATCCGTTTCGTACGCACGTCAATCACTGGAAATGATAAGTACACGTTTCCGATGCGTATAAATACACGCACAGTGGAATTCGATTCTAACTGTTTGATTTAAAAGGGATATGATGGAATCGGAAAACGAGAACCAGATCGGAAATACAGATCCGTTTCTTAGGAGTGGGATCGGATCCTTCCCTGAGCGTTTAACTGAGGTCATTGGTACCCAAAGCGTGCGCTCATTCGCAGAAGAGATCGGACTCTCAGAGGGGGCCGTACGCGCCTTTTTAAAAGGTCGTCTGCCCAGAGCTGATGACGCTCTCGCCATCGCACGGGCAAAAGGCGTTGATTTGGTTTGGTTACTGTCAGGTAGCTCAGCCGATGAGCCAGCATCAGCTAACCTATCGACTCACGCGCTCAACGAAGAATCAAAAAAATACAATAATATCAATGCTATATCAGATACTTCTATATGCTACAAATGGGAGGAATTTGATGAAGAGTATGCCCTGATCGATGGCTACCACATCTCAGTTAGTGCCGGGCATGGAGCATTTAATGATGACCATAGCGTTAAACGCAGGCTGGCGTTCCGCCGTAAGTGGCTCAAATACCGGCAGTTGAATCCAGATAATCTGGTAGTGGTATTTGCCAAGGGGGACAGCATGGAGCCAACCATCCATTCTGGCGACTCTATCCTGGTGGATATCAGCCGCAACCAGATCCAGGATGGTGGCCTGTTCGTGCTGCGGTTAGGGGATGAACTCTACGCCAAGCGGCTGCAGAAGCGGGTTGATGGTGGGGTGAACATCATCAGCGACAATAAAACTGGATACGAAACCCTGGCGGTTATGCCGAACGAGCTGGACTCGTTGAGCATCATTGGCAAGGTCGTCTGGCTGGGGCACGATTTTTTTTAACCACCCCCGCTTCATTTTGGGGTTTAAACACCAGATTAAACCCCAAAATGCGTTGCCGAGCCCCCCACCTCTAGTTTTCATTTTTGGCGCATTGTTTCTTCGCGTCGTGCGCAATTTTTCATTTTGGCGCCGCGCGCGCCTGGTACCCTCCGATCGCAGTCTAAGCCTTGGCAGCCTTGAGTTTGTCCCACGAGTTCCCACCTGCTTTCGGCTGCTCCCGTTTTTTTCATTCTCTGTGGTCGGTTACACCACATCACCTGAGTTGGGTTTTGACAAAAAACACCCGGCGCATCATCGCGCGATGCGGCACAAAGGCCTTATCATCAGGTTGCCATACCGGGTCACACCAATACGTCGGAATGCATGTCGTGGCCCAATATTGAGTAAATTGAAGTTGGCCGCTGCATTTTAAATGCACATACAATACGCCCCCAATTTTGTTGGATTCTTGTGATGCCCAGTCAATGTAATCGTTTCTTCCTGTTTCTCCTGCTACTGCTCTGGGGCCTAGCGGCGCAGGCCAATACCAGTCTGAATGAGGACGAATTCGATCTGTCTGAGCGTGCCTGGCTGTCATCACACCGGGAGCTGATCATCGGCATGCCGATGATGGGGGACCCCCCATACAGCTATAAGAACGCAGATCAGCGTTTTAGCGGCCCGATCCCCGACATTGCACAGCAGATCGCCAGAAAGCTCGGCCTGACCCTGCGCTACAAGGTTTATCCCTCCTACGCCAACGCGTTGGCCGGACTTGCCAGTGACGAGATTGACATGCTGGTCAACGATCAGCCGGGTGAGCAGTGGCGAGCCAAAATAGTCTCCATCCCGTTTTTGATCTCCGTACCACGCGGCGTATTGCTCAACAATGGCAAAACGGTGCTGTCACTACAGGATGCCCATGGCTTGCACTGGGTCTGCGTCACGGGGGTCAATGCCTGCAGTGAATTGAAAAAATTGGGGGTGCAACGCATCACCGAGGCAGAGAGTCGCACCGAAGCCGCCTTTATGCTCAAGCAGCGCCAGGCTGACGCCTATCTGGCTGATATGCCCTCACTGGTGATGGTGAAGGAGCAGCATCGTAACGCAGGCTTCACTATCGCCACCCCGGCGTGGGTGAGCGCAACCGCCCTCTCCATCAACATGAGCCAGCGCAACCCGGCACTGGTCAGCCTAGTCACCAAGGCATTCAACGAGATCCCGGTTGAAGATCGCCGTCGCATGCTGGAGGCCAGCATCACGGCCCCCCATGCACACGCAGGAGAGGCCAAGTCAGTCCAGTTTACCGCCGAAGAACAGCAGTGGCTGAGCCAACATCCGGTGCTGACTTACGGTGTCTCCCCGGAATGGACCTCAATGAGCGAGTTCAATTACCGGGGCCAGCTGGTCGGTTTTGTGGCGGATCTGATGGCGCTGATGCATCAATTTTCCGGGCTGGAGTTTTCTCTGGTGCGCACCCATAGCTGGAGCGAGACCCTGAATCTGCTGAAGGTCCGGCAGATCGATTTTATTCCGGCCATCTCCCCCAACCGCGAGCGCGGCCAGTTTGCGCTGTTCACCCCCGGTTATCTGTTTATCGATAGGGTGGTGGTGGGCCCCAAACGCAGTGCCGATATCAAAGATATCTCGCTGCTGCGCGGAAAACGGGTCGGCATGGTGCATGGCTCGGTGGATAAAGAACTGCTGACTCACATTGGCGCTCATCCGGTAGAGGTCAGTAATGACAGCCGCTTGCTGGAGCTGCTGGACATGGGGGATGCCGATTACGTGATGGTGACCCTGCCCTCCATCAACCAGCGGGTGAGCGAACGCTATCAGGTGGTCTATGCCGGCAAAGACCTTCGCCTGCCGCTCGCCATGGCCACACGCAAAGATCCCATGCTGCAGCGGATCCTCACCAAGGTGCTCTATTCGATACCGCCGGAGGAGATCAATAAGGTGGAGAAACGCTGGCTCTCCACTAACGTGCAGACCGGGATCAATACCGAAACCGTGCTGCTCTGGCTCGTGATGGGTGGCGCGGCTGCCACTCTGCTGTTTGCTCTGTTCTGGGCCTGGAACCGCACCCTGAAACGGGAGATCGTGCAGCGTCAACGGGCTGAAAAGACACTCAATGAACAGCTGGTTTTTATCCAGACCTTGCTCGACTCCCTGCCCAACATGGTCGCATTGCGGGATCGCCAGCATCGCCTGACCCTCTGCAATCGGGCATACCGTGAACGGTTTATCGGTGACGGGTCAGAAGTCGACGGTTGGGGTTATTTGACCGAGGATGAGCGGCAACAGATGCTGCGCGAGGAGCGTGCGGTCTGGGAAACCGGCGAGCTCTTCGAGGGCGCGGGTTATACCCAGCGCGAGGGGGATGAACCCCTTCATGTGGTCTACGTCAAGCTCCCCTACCGCACAGCTGATGGCTCGATGCAAGGTGTACTCACGGTACTGACCGATGTCAGTGCCCTCAAGGCCGCCGAAAACAAGGTGCGAGAGGTGGAAGCCAGGCTGCGGGATATCACCGACAGCATGCCGGGTCTGGTCTATCAATACCTTTGGCAAGGGCCCGGCCAGGGTAAATTTCTCTATCTGTCCCAAGGAGCCAGCGACATTCTTGGCCTGTCCCATCAGGAGTTGATGGCCGCAGAGTCAGGCGGCGCGATCTTCGGCTTGAACGACGAAGCGCTGGCAGCCTTTGTCGATGAGGTGGCCACACACGCCCGCACCCTTGAGCCGCTCGATATGGAGGTGCAGGTACCCTCTGAACAGGGGGCTCGCTATATACAGGTACGTGGCAACTTTGTGGCGCAGGAGGGCGATAAGCGCTTGCTCAACGGCGTGGTGCAAGACATCACCGCCCTCAAGCAACAGCAGCATGAACTGCGCGAGGCGCGCGCCGCGGCCGAGCAGGCGATGCAGGCTCGCAGCCGTTTTCTGGCCACCATGAGCCATGAACTCAGGACCCCCATCTCGGGCATGCACGGCATGCTGGAGCTGCTGCGCATGAGCGAGCTCAACGATGACCAGCGCTATCTGCTGCGCAATGTGGAGAGCTCGGCCAACAACCTGCTCTATCTGGTCAACGATATCCTCGACTTTTCCAAAATCGAGGCGGGTCAGCTGCACCTCAATCGCCAATCCTGCCGTCTGCAACCGGTGGTGTGCGATGTGATCCGCGGCCATGCCGCACTGGCCTACAGCAAGGGGTTGAAGGTCAGTCTCCAGTGGGATGATCAACTCCCCGATCTGGCTGACATCGATCCGGTCAGAGTGGGTCAAGTGGTCTCCAATCTGCTCAACAACGCGGTGAAGTTCACCGAGCAGGGCGCCATTTCGATCCGGGCCAGTTATCACGACCAGCAACTGGTTATCGCGGTGACGGATACCGGCATCGGCATCGCCAAAGAGAAGCAAGCGCTGCTCTTTACCCCGTTCGAGCAGGTAGAATCTGATATCAATCGCCGCTTTGGTGGCACCGGTCTGGGTCTGACCATCTGTGACCAGCTGGTGCAAAAGATGGGCGGCACCCTGACAGTCGAGAGCCAGCTCGGTGAGGGGGCCTGCTTCCGTTTCAGCGTCCCGCTGGTCAATTGCTTGTGGGAGCCACCCGCTCTGGCGGGCAGTGAATGGTGGTGGCTGGGTAGCGACACCGCCATGCAGGCCACCATGGTGCGGCTCGGCGCCCGGTTAACCCATCTCGATACCCACCGGCTCATCGATAAGCTCGATGGCCTGCTGTTGGCGGAAGAGGCCGCGCTGGAGTCCAGCCTTGGGAGCGAATGGCCCACCCTGCTGCAATCATCCTCCCTCAAGGGGGTCATCCTCTCCCCCCGCGAAGCATTGCGCGGGCGCATGGGCTCGGAGAACTGGTGGCGGCTCGGCCAATCCCCGCTCTATCCGGATCTGTTGCTCGAGAGCTGCCGCGAGCTGATCACCGGACGAGCCGTGACCACCACGGCAGCCAGTATCGAAAAACTGGGCGGGCGGGTGCTGGTCGCCGATGATCATCTGGTCAATCGCGCCCTGCTGACCCGTCAGCTGGCAATTCTGGGGGTGGAGTGCGAGGTAGTGGAAGATGGCGAGAAGGCGCTTCGCGCCTGGCAAACCCGGGATTTCGCCCTGCTGATCACCGACTGCCACATGCCGCACATGGATGGCTACACCCTGACCCGCCACCTGCGGGAACAAGGGGAGCAGGCCCCCATCATCGGCGTCACCGCCGATACCTCGGAGGAGGCGGCAGCCAATATGACGGCAGCCGGCATGAACGACATGCTTTGCAAACCCTATTCGCTGGAGTCACTGCGCCAGATGCTGCTACGGTGGTTGCCAGCCACCATACTCCCGGGGACCACTCACGCGCTACCGACTCTCAATCCCGACATGATCGGTCGCTGGCAAACACTGTTTGGTGATGAAGTGCTCGCCAAAAGCATGGCAAGGGAGTATCTGGCCTCCAACCGGAAAGATTGCCACGCT
Source organism: Aeromonas aquatilis (assembly GCF_054052405.1). NCBI lineage: Bacteria > Pseudomonadati > Pseudomonadota > Gammaproteobacteria > Aeromonadales > Aeromonadaceae > Aeromonas > Aeromonas aquatilis. The sequence goes on from NZ_JBSTYP010000092.1 coordinate 6,090, forward strand.
ATGATGAACGCGCTCTCCTCCGGTGATAGCCAGGAGCTGGTGGAGATCGCCCACCGCATCAAGGGGGCTGCCAGAATGGTCGGGGAGCTCTCCCTGGCCGACCAGGCGGCGCAATTGGAAGCGGCGGCCCGCCTCAAGCAGTTGAGCGAGCTCGAACTGCTGACACAGAAGGTTGAGGAACAGATGAACAATATTGAACGTGAAATGGGATTGTGGCTCGATGAGTAGAACGGCAGACGAGTTGGTCATCATGGTGGTCGAGGATCACGGATTCCAACGCAAGACCCTGATGCACCAGATCCGGGCGCTCGGTTATCAGCAACTGCTGGAGGCCGCAGACGGCGTTGAAGCGCTGGCGCTGTGCCAGAGCCATACCGTCGACATCCTGTTCTGCGATCTGCGGATGCCCGGCATGGATGGCATGGCGCTACTGCGCCGTCTCTCACTGGGTGGCTTTCGGGGGGGCATCATCCTCTCCAGCGCGCTGGAAGATGACGTGGTGGATGCCGTGCTGCGCATGAGCGCAGCCTATGGCCTCCATGTACTGGGTCGCATCGACAAACCCTCCAGCCCGCAACAACTGCGCCAGCTGATCGAGGCCTGGGCGCCCACATCGGCCCCCTCTGACCAGGAGGATGGCCTCCCCCTCTCGGTGGATGAACTCAAGCGCGCCCTCGACCACGACCAACTGCAGCCCTGGTATCAACCCAAGGTTGCCTTTGCGTCCGGCCAATGGGTGGGGATGGAAGCGCTGGCCCGCTGGCAGCATCCGGAATATGGGCTGATCTCCCCCACCCTGTTTATTCCGCTGGCGGAACAAAACGGTCTCATCGACCAGCTGACCGATGTCATCATCAACAAATCGCTGCAGGATTGCCATCTGTGGGGACAGACCGGCCTCTCCCTCAATCTGTCGATGAACCTCTCAACCACCTCGCTGATTGAGGGAGATCTCTGCCACTTCCTGATCAACCAGTGCCAGCGCTGGGGCGTCAATCCCGAGCTGATTACCCTGGAGGTGACAGAAAGCTCGTTTGTCGAGGATATCGGCAAGGCACTGGAGGTGCTGACACGACTGCGGATGCACGGCTTTGGCCTCTCCATCGATGACTTCGGCACCGGCTACTCCTCGATGCAGCAGCTGGCGCTGCTGCCGTTTACCGAGCTCAAACTTGATCGATCTTTTGTCGATCGCTGCTATGCCGACCCCTCCCGTCTGGCCATTATCGAATCGAGCATCGAGCTGGCACGCAAGCTGGGGCTGAAATCAGTCGCCGAAGGGGTGGAAGATGTACAGACCTGGCAACTGCTGGCCAAGCTGGGGTGCGATATCTGCCAGGGCTTCTTTACCGCCCGCCCTATGCCACGCAGCGAACTGCAGCACTGGCACCAGATCTGGCAAGCCCGGCTGCCCACCCTGATATCCGGCTGATCTTCCGCAACCAACCCTTTGGGCCAACAGCGCGCCGATCGGCAACGTGAATGGCCGCCTTGGAAAAGGTGGCCATTTTCTTTGTGTCGGGCTCGCCACTCACGCATGCCCGCCCCCTATCCACCAACCTTTTATCCAACCGAGTGCCACCCACCCCCTTTGCTCTGCATGCGCCGCATGCCATGAGTCACCACTATATGCAAAATAAGTTGCATCACAAATGGTGCTACTGGCGGATAACGCCTATCGCGAGCGAGAGCGGCCTCTCTTCTGCCAGATGCATAAACTGACAATAAGATAATGAATATCCTGCTGTAACAGGAATAGTTCTCAACGATGCGCCGTGCCGATGAGGTAGACAAGACGACCTGAAATCGTTTTCTCTTTTGAACAATAAGCTGTCTAAAATCAAATAAAGTTGTAAATAATCTTTGTTATGGTGAGTGTATAGCAAGCGGCCTCCCTGTCGCTTCCCCTGCTGGCTCCGCCAGATGCAGCATTTTCTGCGCCTTGAAAGCGAGTTATGACGCCATGATCACCATCACCCTCGATGGGGCTCAGTGGATGGTTGACCCGACCAGAACCCTGCTCCAGATAGCCAAACAGCACCAGACTGATATCCCCTCCCTGTGCGGTGACAACACCAACGGCCCCAAGACGCCGTGCGATCTCTGCGTGGTGGAGATTGCCGGTCTCGGCATCCGCCGCGCCTGCGAGACGCGCCCCGAGGCAGGGATGGTGATCACGACGCAAAGCGATGTCCTACACGCACACCGCCAGCAGGCGCTCGGCCGCATCCTCGCAGATCACTACGCCGATTGCGAAGCCCCCTGCCAGCGCGCCTGTCCGGCCGGGGTGGACATTCAATCCTATCTGCACCACATCGCCATGGGGGAGCACGAGGCAGCGATGGCCGTCATCAAACAGACCCTGCCGATGCCTCTTTCCATCGGCCGGGTCTGCCCCGCTTTTTGTGAGGCAGAGTGCCGCCGCGCGCTGGTGGATGAGCCGCTGGCCATTCGTCAGCTCAAGCGCCATGCCGCCGATCTCGATCTGGCCGAGGTGACCCCCTATCAACCGACAAAGAAGCCCACCAAGGACAAGCGGGTGGCCATCATCGGCAGCGGCCCGGGCGGCCTCACCTGCGGTTACTATCTGGGTTACGAGGGGTTCGAGGTCGATCTGTTCGAGGCGATGCCCGAAGCGGGTGGCTGGCTGCGCTACGGCATCCCCGAGTACCGGCTGCCCAAGGCGATCCTCAATCAGGAGATCGACCTGATGTGCCAAAGTGGCATGCGGATCCATACCCGGCAGCGACTGGGCCACCAGATCACCCTCTCGGCGCTGTGCCGCGACTATGATGCGGTCTGTCTGGCGGTTGGCGCTTCCAAGGCGGTGCCGATGGATTACCCGGGCAGCACCCTGGCCGGTTGCTATCTCGGGGTCGATTACCTCAAGGATCGGATGCTGGCCAAGCGGCTCACCACCGGCAAGAGGGTTGCGGTGATCGGCGGTGGTAATACCGCTATCGACTGCGCCCGCACGGCGGTACGCCTCGGCGCCGAAACCACCCTTATCTATCGCCGCACCCGCGCCGAAATGCCCGCCGAGGTATATGAGATCGACGAGGCGGAGCACGAAGGTGTGCGCTTCATGATGCTGACCAATCCGGTAGAGAATCTGGCCGATGAGGCTGGTCGCGTCTGTCAGGTGCGCCTCGAGAAGATGGCCCTCGGCGAGCCGGATGCCTCCGGCCGTCGCCGCCCGGAACCCACCGGCGAGTACCTCATAGAAGAGTTTGATACCGTGATTGCGGCTGTGTCGCAGCAGCCGGATCTCAGCTTTATGGAAGGGGAGCCCCTCACCCTCCCCTTCACCCGCTGGCAGACGCTGGAGTCCCACCCCGAGACCATGCACAGCGGCCACGGCAACCTGTTCGCCATCGGCGATCTGCGCCGCGGGCCCGCCACCGCCATCGAGGCGGTCGCCGATGGTCGCAAGGCGGCGCTGGCCATCGATCAGTTCCTCCACGGTGACATGATCGATCCGGTTCGTCCTTTCAACGCCTGCAAGGCACCCACACTCAAGCAGGTCGATCCCGCCCAGTTTGCTCACCTGAAAAAAGTCGCCCGCACCATCATGCCCCATCTGGCAGAGCAGGATCGCGAGGGCAGCTTTGCCGAGGTGGAGCGCGGGCTGAGTGATGCCGATGCCCGCAGCGAAGCCAGCCGCTGCCTCGAGTGCGGCTGTCAGGCCAACACCGATTGTGCACTGCGCGACTACGCCACCGAATACCAGGTCGAGCAGAGCGCTCTCGACACCAGCCAGAGCCAGAAGTTTGCAGTGGATAACAGCAGCGAATTTATCGTGTTTGATGCCAACCGCTGCATTGGCTGCGGCCAGTGCGTGCAGACCTGTGGTGAACAGGCGGTACAAGGGGTGCTGCGCTTTGCCAAAAACAACGATGGTACCCTCTCGAACCGGCCGCAGTTCGATGCCGGGCTGGCAATGGGCGACTCCCACTGCGTGCAGTGCGGCGCCTGCGTACAGGTCTGCCCCACCGGCGCTCTGGTGGATGCCCGCGACAAGTCGCAGGGGCGCACCGAACTGCTCACGCCGGTCAATACCATTTGCACCTACTGCGGGGTCGGCTGCGGCGTCACCCTCTATGTCGATGAGGCGCTCAACCGCATCCGCTATGTGGAGGGAAATCGCAACTCGCCGGTCAATCAGGGGCTGCTCTGCGTCAAGGGACGCTTCGGCTTTGACTTTATCCAGAGCGAGGAGCGCCTCACTACCCCGCTTGTCCGCAAAAATGGCGAGCTGGTGCCCGCCAGCTGGCAGGAGGCCATTGCCCTGGTTGCCGAACGCTTCACCGCCCTGCGCCAGCGCTATGGCAGCGATGCACTGGCGGGTTTCTCTTCGGCCAAAACCACCAACGAAGAGAACTACCTGTTCCAGAAGTTCATGCGCCGGGAGCTGGGCACCAACAACGTGGATCACTGCGCGCGGCTCTGCCACGCCTCCACCGTCACCGGGCTGGAGGCGTCACTCGGCAGCGGCGCCATGACCAACGACATCCCGAGCATCGACCACTCGGATCTCATCTTCATCATCGGCTCCGACACCTCGGCGGCTCACCCCATCATAGGCTCCCATATCAAGCGGGCAGTCACCACGGGCAAGGCGCGGCTGGTAGTGGCCGATCCGAAGCGGATCGAGATGGCCGACCATGCCAGCCTCTATCTGGCCCATCGCCCCGGCACCGACGTGATGCTGCTCAACGGCCTGATGCAGCAGATCATCCAGAACGACTGGCACGACAAGGCCTATATCGCCGCGCGGGTGGAAGGGTTCGAGGAATTGCAAGCAGAGGTGCTCTCCCCCGCCTATGCCCCGGACAAAGTAGCCCTTGTCACCGGCGTACCGACCGAGCAGGTGATCGAGCTCGCCCGCCTTATCGGCACCGCCAAGCTCACTGCCATCTACTACTCGATGGGGATCACCCAGCACACTACCGGCCATGACAATGTGCGCGCCATCGCCAACCTGCAACTGCTGTGTGGCAACATTGGCATCGAAGGGGGTGGCATCAATCCGCTGCGGGGCCAGTCCAACGTGCAGGGTGCCTGTGACATGGGGGCGCTGCCCAACGGCCTGCCCGGCTATCAGAAGGTGGCCAACCCCGAGGTGCATGCCCGTTTCGCAGCAGCCTGGCAGCAGCCTGACTTGCCGCGCACACCCGGCCTCACCCTCACTGAGACCATAGATGCCGCCTGTGCGGGCAACATTAAGGGGCTCTATGTGATGGGTGAAAACCCAGTGCTGAGCGATCCGGATCAACACCACGTCATCGAAGGGCTCAAGCAGCTGGAGTTTCTGGTGGTGCAGGATATCTTCCTCTCCGAAACCGCCCAACTGGCCGATGTGGTACTCCCCTCCAGCTCCTTTGCCGAGAAGAGCGGCCACTTCACCAATACCGAGCGGCGAGTGCAGCGCATCTCCCCGGCCCTCAAGGCACCGGGCGAAGCGCGGGATGACTGGTGGATCATCCAGCAGATCGCCAACGCCATGGGCGGCGACTGGCACTATCAGCACCCGCAGGAGATCACCGCCGAGATCTGCCGGGTTACCCCGCAATACGCTGGCATCCAGTGGGACAAGGTTGGAGCGCAAGGGCTGCAGTGGCCCTGCAACGACGCGGCCCCCGAAGGCACTCGCCTGCTCCACGGCAAGCAGTTCACCCGTGGCAAGGGAGAGATGGTCGCCACCCCGTTCCGCTATGCCGCCGAACTGCCCGACGAGACCTATCCCATCGTGCTCACCACCGGCCGCCTGCTGGAGCAGTTCCACACCGGCACCATGACCCGCAAGACCAAGGGGCTCGACAAGCTGGCTGGCCCGCGGGTGATGATGAGCGTGGTGGATGCGCAGCGGTTGGGGATCAGTAACAGCGAACGGGTGAAGGTCACCAGCCGCCGCGGCCATATCGAGCTGCCCGCCTTCGTCACCAAGCGGATGCAGCCGGGCGTGGTCTTTATCCCGTTCCACTTTGCCGAAGCCCCGGCCAACCGGCTCACCATCAATGCCACCGACCCCCACGCCAAGATCCCCGAGTTCAAGGTGGCGGCGGTGCGCATCGACAAGGTAAAGTGCCACCTGTCCTCAGCAGACAAACATGAGATGGGGACCATCTGACCGGAATAAACTACGCAATCAGCTGGATAAATCACAATAAAAAGAGCCACCCAATGGGTGGCTCAGACTGCTGACAAACCCCTGGACGCCGATCCCGGGGTTTGATCTAATTGCTGCATGGTCAATAAATGGACTGCACCATGCTCAGAGAA
>NZ_JBSTYP010000093.1:0-11482 GCF_054052405.1 Aeromonas aquatilis
TGTACCGGGCAAGTCTGAGATGGTTGTGTCGCCTGAGCAGTGCGCGACCCTGGAGAACGACCCGCGTCTGGTGGTCGTCCGGTTGGCTGAAGACGCCAGCCTTCAGGCAGGTAATGCACCATCGGCGCCTGGGGATCTGGACGCAGCACTGGGCGGCCTGACCGGTTCGGGCTATCTGGCGGGAGTCGCTGACCAGGCAGGCAAGGTCACGCCGCTGGCCGAGATGAAGGTCGATGAGCTGCGCGAGCTGGCGGTGCAGATGGGTATCCCGGAGGCGGCCAAGCTCAAGAAGGCCGAACTGGTGACAGCGATCGCCGCGACCGAAGTGCAATACCCGGTCAAGGATGAGCAGTCATCTGGCCAGAACGGAGAGCAGTGATATGTACGCCAGCGTCAATGACATGGTGATCCGCTTTGGCGAGGCCGAGTTGCTACGCCTGGCCATGACGCCGACCGGTGAGCTGGATCAGGCGGCCATCACCATCGCCCTGCAGGATGCAGGCGCCTTGATCGATGGCTATCTGGCGGGTCGCTATCCCTTGCCGCTGGCCCATATCCCGAGTGCCCTGGTACCTATCTGCGCCGATATCGCCCGTCACCGTCTCTATGGTGAACAGGCCCCGGAGCAGATAGCCAAGCGTAATGAGGCGGCCCTGGCCTTTCTGAAATCGGTTGGCAAGGGGGAGCTGGCGCTGGGGTTGGCATCCGATGGCGCCACCCTGGAGAGCCAGAATCTGGCTCAACTGCAGTCGGATGGGCGGGTGTTCGGGCGGGATAAGGGGGGCTTTCTATGAGCCAACCCGCCAACCAGTCGGGTACCGAACTCGACTACCTGCAGGCGGGCGAGCGGCTGCGTGAGCTGCTGGCCCCCCTCAAACCTGCGGGGCTCAAGGAGGTGTTTGTGGCCACCGATGTGGCGGCCATCGCCAATCTGGGCCAGCACAGTCCGGCGGTGCATGTGGTCTATCAGGGCGAACGTGAGAGCGAAGGCACCCAGTCAGGCCGGGCCAGCAGCTTTGATCAGCTCTGGTTGCTGGTGCTGGTGCATCGTGCCAGCCCCAAGGAGGTCAGTGCCGGAGTGTGGCTTGGCCGCATCCTGCAGGCCGTCAGTGGGCGAGCATGTGGTGATAGTACCTTTCGCCGCGAAACCCCACCGGTCAAACCCAGTTACAGCGGCGGTGCGGCTTATTTGCCGCTTGCCTTTACTACCCGAGTGAAATTCAAAGGAGAGCGATGATGAGCGAAACACTGCACCTGGAAGGGGATCTCTTTATCGAGACCTTTACCAACGGGGTCTCGGCCGGGGTGATTGGCCCCATCGATGTGGATAGCCTGGAAGTGAAACCCGACAGCCAGAAGATCTCGATTCCCAGCAAGCGCAAGGGGCAATACGGTCAGGCGCGGGAGAACTACCACATTCCCAAGCCAGCCATGGTCACCATCAAGACCACCGAGATCCCGCCCGTGCTGCTGGCCGCTGCCTTTATGGGTCTGGAGAGCCCCATCAATCAGGGGGCTGGGACACTGACTGATCTGCCGGTCGTTCTGCCCGCCTGGCCGAAGTGGGCCCAGCTGGGCAAGAGCAATATTGCCTCGACTGGCCTGGCCATCAAGGAAGGGGTCACCGCGCTGGTGGTGGGTACCGATATCGAGGTCAACTATGCGCTCGGGCTGGTACGGGCGATCAAGGGGGGCTCGGTAGCGGATGGCGGTAGCCTGACGGTCAGCGGTACCTATAACGCGGTGACCGGTACCCGCATCGCGGGCAATATCCAGCCGGAGATCAAGGCGCGACTGCTGCTCGATGGCCGCAGTATCGTTAGCGGCGAGGCCATCAAACTGACGGTGCCCCGTGCCAGCTTGTCCCCCAAGAAGGCAGTGGACTTTATGAGCGACAAGCCCATCGAGATTGAGCTGGAGGGAGAGTTGCTGGCCGTGGATGGTGAAACCGCCCCCTTCTATGTGGATAGACCGGTGACGGCGTGATGTTAGATAGTAGAACAGCGGGGAGACCCGCTGTTTTCATAAAATTAATTTAATTAACTCAATCATCGAATAGCTGCCAAATGTCTTCGAATTGATACTCATTAATACATAGCGCACGTAATTTTTGAAAATCAAAATGCTTGTCTATAGTTTGATATCGCACGCCGCAATATCTTAAGTATGTAAGGGCGTAAGCATATTTTCTTTTCTGTAGGGTGATAACGGAAGTATCACCTCCATTTGAAACAAAAAAATCCCAGTAATTGCACAGAAGATTGAATTCAAATCCTAGTCTAGTTATATCTGCATTTGCATTTTTTCTATATTCATGCTGAAGGAATAGCTCATGCCTCTCATCTTCAGTCATCATTTCAGGATCTTTTGGAAAGACAATCTCTGATGTGAATACAATGATTTGTAGTAGGCTTAGCCGAGAGTCCTCAGTGCCTCCTATTATTGCAGTTACTTTGCTATGAAGTAGAGAGTCAATGTTTCTTGATTGCTCATTTATGTTTGCTTGGATGCTATCTATTTTTCGCTGCTTCTCAAGTATATTTAATTGTTTTGCTTGTACAGATAATGACTCTTGTTGTTGTTTTATGGTTATGAATAAACCAATGAAAGCACCTATTGATATTAATGGGCCAACTGTACCACTTAGGTAACTACCCAAATTAGCCCATGCTTGATCATTTCTAGATATACTGAACCCTGATGCTGGGCCAAAAACAATGAAATAAAAAATGAGCGGCGCACATATAAATAGTATAAACAATACCAAGATAAGCCATTTTCGAGATAGATAGTTTTTTTCCAAATTGAGCATGTACAGTCCTAACGTTTCCAAAACTCGCCATAAACCCACTCATTTTGCCATCCCTTTGCCATAGGGCATATCTGAATCTCTTAGGAATGCCCGATCTCCACCTTCTCAAGCTTGAAAGTAGGCTTTGGAGTTTGAGCTGCTGGAAAAAGTTGGTGTGTGCTATCCGGTAGGGTTAGGCTTGGCATTTAGCGTAATGCTAGCCGTTTAATCATGGCCAGTGGTTGAGATGAGGCTGAAAGGGAAAGGATGGAGTTCTCTAACCACTGCCAGTCCAGAGGCGGAGTTCCCTCCTTAAACTTCTGGTATGGCACGCCATCCTTGATAGTCAGGAACAGGGTGCAAGGCGTATCGGCACGGCAGACATAACGCACCATCACATCCCCATGGAGTGAGCGCAATAGATGTTTCAGGATCGGCAGCCCTTGTATGGTGTGGTGCCCCCCTTCATGCCAGACGCCAAATTGATGCATTCATGTTGTACCTTTGCTCAAGTGAATCTGAGTATCGATCGCTTGTGCCCACTCGCCACTGTCAGAAATGACAGGTTATTGGGTCGCCAGTGATCGAGCTGGAGGGGACGCTGCTGGCCGTGGATGGTGAGAGTATCGCCTCCTGTGTGGAGCTGCCAGTGACGGTGTGACTGATGAGGAAATAAAAATGGCGGGTAAAACCGCCGTTTTTTAAGTTATTTTGAACGTCCGATTACACTACACTAATCGAATTTACGGCCCTCAACGGCACTTCAAATCGAGCTCTGATTTTGGTGAGAACTCAGCTTGCAGGCGATCGTTACTATGCTGCTGAAATTCATGTGATGGCAGTCCAATAAACAAAAGGTGATGTTTCGGTGTTTGTTGAGCTTGTGCTGAGTATTCCATTTTGCGATGCGGAAATTCCTGGTCTAGGCGTTTTTCGGCAGCTGTAGAAATTTGAAATAAACCACAATTTGGGCAGTTAAAATATTTGACATTTCCAAAGTCAACCTTGCAGTACTTAGCTTGTATTTCGCAGAGAGGGCAGAGTTGTGCTAAATAATTTTCCATGAATTATCCTTTAACGTATAGAGAAGTTACGGTAAGCATCAATGCGTGAGGTTTGTCTTTTCATACGTCACGGCATTTGGCCAAGTAGCTACCAAGAGCGGCACATAGGCCAACTACAAGTTCAGCTTCATTCACTGTTGGCTCTCTACCTTCACGCATATGGCGACCATTTTCTGATGCATATCCCCATGCTTTCACGATGGCTTGATCCAATGGTGCTGGAATAACAGAAGTATGTCGCTTCATTATGTCACCAAGATTGGCTTTCCGATCCCCCGTTACTTCACGAGCCACACATTCCAATGAGGCCATAGCATGCTGGATGGCTCCGGTGGCATCGGGTTGTGGGCGCCTAGATAAATCTTCGATTGCTTGGTGAAGCTCTTTGCTAGCAGTAATATTTCCTGCTTCTCGCTCAGCAGAATGAGCTGTTTTTAAAGTCAGCTCAAACGCCTCAGCCCCTCGATATTCGATTAGCCCGTTTTCAATTTTCCAACCAATACCATTTTCGATTAAATATTCATTAACCTCATTAATGAAAGATTCGTAGACATCTTGTCTGTAATTGACTTCTCCTAAATGAGAGACGATACGTTCAAGAATGTCGTAAACCTTGTACCATTTACAGTCCAACATTAGATTGGTTACCTCCTCATCTATGTTTGGATAGTCCGACCAGTTGCTTTTATCTGGTGCTTTTTTCAGAGTTTGGCAGACCAAATTACGAAGTGCTGTTGGTTTAAAACCGTGTTCATATGAGAGTTGTAAGAGAAACTCTCGGAACTCTTCGGGGGCATCCTCGCGAATGGATATTTCAACCTCTTGCACCGAGGCGAAGCCGTGCCGTTTTGAAAAAGATTTCATCGAAGCCTCCTTAGGGCATATCAATTTATGATGAGAATTTTGCGGTCAATCCGCAGGGCCGTTCGATTAACGCAGCGTAATCGAACGATCGTGGTGTTCCTGTGATATGTCTCTGTAATTCTCCATAAACCCACCCATTCTGCCATTCCTTCAAACTGGGGCAACTCTGAATCGCTCAGGAATGCCCCATGTCCACCTCTTCCACCCTCAAACTTGCCCTGGAGCTGGCGGCTAAGGTCACCGGCCGGGAAGACCTGGCCGCCTTGGCGGGTGAGGTGCAGGAGCTGGGCCCGATCTCGGACGAAACGGCCGCCGAAACGGCGCAACTGGCTGAAACCCTCGAATCGTTAAGCCGCCAGCAGGCGCTGATCCAGCAGTTCAATGACTCAAAGGCCGCCCTGACCCAGCTCGAACTGGCGACAGTGCTCAGCCGTGACAAGCTGGAGCAGTTGCGCCGCGAGCAGCAAGCAGGCAGCGGTGACGCCAAGGCGCTGGCCGAACAAGAGCGGTTGCTGGCTTCCGAGGTCAAGCAACTGGAGCGCCAGCTGGTCGCTCAGTCAGCCAGTCATACCCGCCTCCACGCAGGGCTCAAGCAGTCCGGGCTCGATACCAAGAACCTTGCCCAGGAACAGCAGCGCCTGCAGCGTGAGCTGACCAAGAGTGTCGCCCAGACCGAGCGGCTGGGGCGCGAGTTTAGCCAGGGTAGTCAGCAGGCCGGTGGCTTGCAGGGGGCCATCGGCAGCCTGACCGGGCGCCTGGTGGCGTTGGCTGGTACCTGGTTTGGTATCCAGACCCTTACCACCCAACTGATGGCCATGTTCCAGACTGGCGATCAGGCCGAGCGCCTCGATGTGCAGCTCAAGGCGGTGATGGGATCGATTGCCGGTGGCAAAGAGGCGTCAGCCTGGATCCAGGACTTTGCCAAGAACACCCCTCTGCAGCTTAGTGAAGTCACCCAGGTATTCGTGCGGCTCAAGGCGTTCGGCATCGACCCTATGGCTGGGGCCATGCAGGGTATCGTAGATCAGGCGTTCAAATTGGGCGGCGGTTTTGAAGAGGTGCAGGGCATCTCTCTGGCCCTTGGCCAAGCCTGGGCCAAGCAGAAGCTGCAGGGTGAGGAGATCCTGCAGCTGATTGAGCGGGGCGTACCTGTCTGGCAGATGTTGGAGCAGGTGACTGGCAAGAATACTGCCGAGCTACAGAAGCTCTCTGAGGCAGGCAAGCTGGGCCGCGAGACCATCTCGGCCCTGATGAACGAGATTGCCACGCAGTCGCGCGGTGCGGCAGCAGACAACATGAGCCTGCTCTCCGGGCTTATCTCCAATGCCCAGGACAACCTCGCCAAGTTTTACCGGATGGTGGCAGAGAACGGGGCGCTGGCCTGGCTCAAAAACCAGCTGGCCAACCTTAATGCCGAATTTGAGGCGATGGCCAAGGATGGCCGCCTGCAGGAGTGGGCTCAACGCCTCTCCGATGGTTTTATCTCTATGGGGGAAACCCTCAAGTCGCTGATCCAGATCCTCTATGAGTGGCGCACAGCGCTGACCGTACTGGCCCAGGCTTGGGTCGGCCTGAAAATCGCGGGCTGGATGGGTGATCTGCGCGGCCTCTACGCCCAGTTTATTGCCATGCCTGTGGCGACAGCGACAGCAGCAGGCGGTATGACGACAGCGGGCACAGCAGCAGCTGGTGCTGCGATAGGGGTCAGGGTACTGGGCGCAGCTGTCAAGGGGCTGCTGGCCGCCGTGGCAGTCGAGTCCATCATCCAGATCACCCAGTTCGCCTCCGCCCTGCGTCAGCTGGTGCAGGCTGAGCTGGCACTCCGGGAGGCGCAAGCGCTGCGCTCCGAGACTCAGGCCCGCCTCAATGGTCAGTTTGCTGCCCTGTCAACGGAACTGGGTTTTGCCATCACCAGCATGGCGGATCTCGATCGCCTGGTCGCCGAGGGCAAGGTGCATTACGACGATGCCACTGGAAGCTGGCGACAAGGCGCCGCAGCCGTTAAAGCGCTGGGTGATGAGGCAAAGAGTGCCCGTGATTATCTGGCCGAGATTAATGCAGTGGCCAAGCAAACCGCAGCTGATGGCCCAGCCAAACTGGCAGAGGCGTTTAAGGTGCTCGGCCTCGATTTTGAGCAGGCCAATGGCCGTATCGGTGAGGGTTTTCAGAAGACCATCGGCGCCCTGGATGTATTGGTGGCGCACACGGGGGCCAGTAGTGCCGCCATCGAGGAGGCGCTGGCCGCCGCCTACAACAGCGCCAAGACCACCGCCGAGATCGATGCGGTGATCGCGCGTCAGAAGCAACTGGCCACCCAGGGAAAAATCACCGGGGATGCGCTGGCTCGCTCGATGGCCATCGCCGCCGATGCCATGGCCAAAGTGAAAGGGGGAAGCGGCGATACCAAGCAGGCAGTCGCGGCCATTGGTGATGGCTTTGACGAAGCGGCCGCACGGGCCAAAGGTGCTACTGATGCGATGCGGGCGGGGCTTAAAGGGGTACAGGATGAAGCCAAGCAGACGAATGCCAGCCTCACCAGTAGTGGCGGGGGAGGTGGCCGAGGCGATACCCGCACAGTGAACGCCGGTTCCTTCTACTACAAAACCGTGGATCTCAATGGTCTGCGCGGCAATGCCGAGGGGCTGGCCAATACCTTGGCTGGTGTTGAGGATGAGCTGGCCCGCTACAGCCAGAAGGTCAAGGACATTCCGGCCTACAGCGAGTGGAGCAAGTATTACGGCGAGAAGTTCCAAAAGGAGATGGAGGCCATGCGTGCTCGACTCAAGGAAGAGCTCGACAAGGCTCTTGCTAAAGAGAGTGCCAAAACCAACCAGGCCTCCATCCAGGCACCAGTCACAACTGTAGAGCCGCAAGCACCAGGCCCCAACTACCCTGGGACGCGCAGGCCCTTGTCCGAGCGGATCACCATCGAGCTCAAAGGGGTGGGAGGCTCGGCCGAACTGCAGGCCGATGAGGCCAATGCCAACGCCTTTATCAACATTCTTAAACAGCAAGGACTGCGGCAATGAACGTGACCTTAAACAGCGTGCTGCTGCCAGATGATCTGGTCTGGCGCGACGAGTTCGAGTGGTCGCCGGTCGAGCAGGTGGTTACCCCGACCTTGAGTGGCGCCCTGTTGGTGGAGGAGACCGCCAAGCCCGAGGGGCGGCCGCTGACCCTGAGCGGGCATTGCTCCCGCGCCAAGGTGCAGGAGCTCAAGGTGCTGGAGGCACAGGTGGCCCGGCTGATGACGTTGACCCTGCTCGATGGCGTGACCCGCAGCGTGGTGTGGCGCCGCCCTGGTGTGGTGGCCACGCCACTGATCGAGATGGCCGACCCGGAAGGGGGAGACCCCTATGCCCTGACCTTGAATCTCACAGAGGTAACCCCATGACCATTCTCTCTGGCGATATCGTGCTGTTGGCCAGCCAGCGCCTGGTTGATACCGATGACGGCGGTGGTCGCATCACTGGCCGCGAGATCATCAGCGGCAACCATAACAGCCTGTTCCCTGATGTCAGCGATATGGATCGGGCCTATGGCACCGTGAATATGCGCAAGGCGTTTCTGGCGGTGCAGACGGACGACACCGACACCTACTATGGCGCCAATGCCATGGTATTGCTGCCGCCCAGTGACCCCAGCGTCAACCTGACGCTGATGACCACCAAAGACCACAACGACACCAGAGGCAACGCCCGCAACACCCTGGAGCGCTATCAGGCCCGAGGCCCGAAGTGGCAGGGGGTGCTCTACGATACCCAGCTGGAAGGGCAGCGGGCGATCCGCATCCTGCAACGCATTGAGGTGCGGTTGCCGGAGATCGGGGAGGTGCTGGTGCTGGTCGGCAACGAAGGGAAGGGGAACGAGGTTGAGCAGTATGTACGGGTTGACCGGGTAACCGCCGAGCTGCGCAAGTTCGGGGTGGCGGGCTATCAGGGCGAGTTCACCCGCAACGTGGTCACTTGCGTGATCACTGACCCGCTGCGCCACACCTTTGAAGGGGAGCAGCCCAGCCCCTATGACCAGGCCACCACCAAGACCACCCTGCGGGAGACCGTGGTGGCCGATGCTGCCAACTACTTTTCGACCACCAAGCTGGTCGCGGATGCGGCGCTGGGGGCAATGCGGGTGCAGGCCAAGACCATTTTCACCCAGCTGGTACCCAGTGCCCGCAGTGAAACCCCGGTGGTCGTTCTGACCGCTGCCGGTGAGCTGGGCGCTCTGTTGGAATCCGGGGTGGGCAGTCCCCACACCTTCACCACCACCTCACCGGTCAGCCCGAGTCAGGGGCTGTTCCTGGGGATTGGTGCGATGCCGGGCAGCGTATCGGTCACCATCGGTGCGGCAGTGATCACCGACAAGGGGGGCGAGCTGTTCCTGGTCGGTACCGTGGTGGGGGCTATCGACTACGGGCGCGGCCTGCTGACCTTCAACAGCCAGTGCCCGAACTACGGCGCAGCTAGCAAAACCGTGAGCTTTCGCCCGGCAGTGATGCCATCACGCATAGCTGACACTGCCCAGATCCAGATCGCCGCCAACAACCGGGGCTATGCCTACACCGCGACCCTGCTGCCAACACCTTGCCCCGGTTCGCTGACCGTCAGCTATCTGGCCCAGGGCAAATGGTACGACCTGAAAGACAACGGGCGCGGGGAGCTGTTTGGCCAGGACAAATCCTATGGCTCTGGCCTGCTCAACTTCACCACCGGCTCTGTGGTGCTGACCCTGGGGGCGCTGCCGGATGTGAACAGCGCGATCATGTTCAGCTGGGGCACCAAGGTCTCTTACCTCAACCGCGCCAGCATGGTGCTGGAGCCGGTACAGCTGACCCATAAGTTGGCCCATGAGGGGATCACCCCCAACAGTCTGACCTTGACCTGGCAAGCCGGTGGCGCGACCAAAACCGCCATCGACAACGGGGCGGGCCAGCTGACCGGCGATGCCACCGGCACCATCAATTATGTGACCGGCGATCTGGCCCTGCGGGTGGCGACCCTGCCAGATGGTGGTCAGGAGTACCAGGTTGTTTACCAGTACGGCGACCCTGACACCCAGCGCTTTGACTACCCGGCCCGCAATCAGGACGGGACGATCACCCTGCAGCTGACCAAGCAGAACCTGACCCCCAGGATGGTATCGGTACGCTGGAATGCCCTTTATGAGGAGGTGAAGGACGACACCGAACTGGTGATCGCTACTCGTGACCCGATCATCAGTGTGCGCGACAACGGTGCTGGCAAGCTGCTGGATGCGGCAGGGGTAGAGCGGGGCACAGTCAACTACACCACCGGCAAGATCACCATCAAGCCGGATGGCCAGGGCGGCATTCCGAAAACCCGCTATGAGTGGCGCACCATCGGCACCTATGGCGATGGCCACGGTAACACCATTGCCCGCCAGCGCTGGACACTGATGGAAATCTACTATGTGCAGGCCGCCTACCTGTTCCCGGTAGACGACAGTGGTTGGGTCGAGGTGGAGTACCGCAGCAACAACGCCAGCAGCGCGGGCCAAGACACCGTGAAGGCCACCCCGTTGGTACTGGATATCACCCCGCGCAACGGCGAGGCGATCCTGGCCAACTCGGTGCGCTTTGCGCTGGGCGGGTCTGTCTATGTGGACAGGCAAGGGATCCTCTATCGCAACATCGACCCCGCCACCGGGGCCGGTGAGCAGGCCGGGACACTGGATTACGCCACCGGCAAGGCGACCGTCACGGTCTGGAACCCCGGCGCGGCGCCCGTGCCTACCCTGAGTTCGCTGGTCACCAGCCTGGTGGCCCAGACGGTGGACGAGGTGACATTCAGGACGCCGGGGGCACCCATTGCGCCATCCAGCCTCTACCTGAGCGGTAACACCGCAGACGGGCGCCGGTTCGAGGTGACCGCCAACGGCGATGGCACCATCACCAGCACTGACGTGAGCGGCAAGGTGGACTATCAGACCGGGGTGGTATCGGTGCGCTTTGGCCGCCTGGTGACGGCAGCGGGCAACGAGGGGAAACCCTGGTTTGACCCCGATATGGTCACCGATGGCAAGATCTGGCGCCCCTTGTCGGTGGTAGCTGACACCATCCGGTTTAATGCGGTGGTGTATAGCTATCTGCCGCTCGATGCGGATCTGATCAAGCTGGATCCGGTGCGCCTGCCATCCGATGGCCGGGTGCCCTTCATTCGCAAGGGTTACATCGTGGTGGTGCATTCAACCAAGCGCAGCGCCTTCCCCATGGGGGTACAGGCAGGGCAGCAGCTCAACACCGGGCGCGAACGGCTGGCCTATTGCCGGGTGGAGGACAAGAACGGCAAGGAGCTGGCGCCGCAGCTCTACAGCGTCAACATGAACAGCGGGATGGTGACCCTGGCCAGTCCACTGAACCTGACCGGCTATGTGGAGCCGCTGACCGTGGTTCACCGGGTCGAGGATATGAGCCTGGCCACCGATGTGGAGATCTCTGGCCGCATCACCCTGGCACGGCCACTTAGTCACAGCTATGAGGCAACGGATACCCTGGTATCCAGCGCCCTCATTATCGGTGACCTGTGGGCCCGCTATGGGGCGCTGTTCGACCAACGCAGCTGGACAAATAACTGGTCTGATTTTCTGATTGGCGACCCCTGCACGGCGGAATACAACGATACGGATTTCCCGATCGTGGTGACCAACCGGGCCACCCTGCAAGAGCGCTGGGCCATCATCTTCCAGACCACCACCACGTTTATTTTGGTCGGCGAGCATGTGGGCCAAATTGCGGTGGGGGACG
>NZ_JBSTYP010000094.1:0-11398 GCF_054052405.1 Aeromonas aquatilis
GGCTGGGGTATCCATGATGGTAGACCTCAAGGTGATGGCCTACTTCAAGCTTAGCCTTTCAACACGTAATTGGGACATAGCCATAAAAAAGGATGCCGCAGCATCCTTTTGTGTTGAGATATTTACTCAGCTTTTCAACCATTTGCGAATGCGGTTGGCATCGCCGATAGGGGTGCGTTTGCCCACCGAGTTGAGCAGTACGATGGCAAGTTCGCGGCTGTCCGGTTTGGCGCGCATCACCAGACAGCGCCCCGCTTCGTCAGTGAAGCCGGTCTTGGAGAGGCGTACGTCCCAATCCGGGTTTTTCACCAGCGGGTTGGTGTTGTTGAACATCAGGCTGTAGGCGGGGGCGCTGAAGCGCATCTCCCGGTTCTCATCCTGAGTGAACTGACGGATCAGCGGCTGACGATAGGCGGCGGCGGCCAGCTTGCCGAGATCCTGGGCGGTGGAGACGTTGCGGGTGGAGAGGCCGGTGGAGTCGTAGAAGTGGGTATTACGCATACCCAGCTGTCTGGCCTTGTTGTTCATGGCTCGCACGAAGGCGCTGCGACCGCCCGGATAGTGACGCGCCAGTGCCGAGGCCATCCGGTTTTCGGAGGACATCAGCGCCAGATGCAGTGCGTCGCGGCGGGTCACCTTGGTGCCCATGCGGATGCGGGAGTGAGTATGTTTGACCCGATCCAGATCGTTCTTGTCGATCGTGATGGTCTGGTTGAGATTCTGTTTGGCATCCAGCACCACCAGCGCTGTCATCAGCTTGGTGAGGGAGGCGATAGGACGTACCTTGGTGGCATTCTTCTGGTAGAGCGTCTTGCCCGTTTTTACATCCACGACCAGGGCGCTGCTCGAGCGTACTTCCAGTTTGGCAGGGTTGGGGGCCGCGCTGACCGCAGGCAATCCCAGCATTCCCATCAACCCGACAACCAGCGCTGCTGCGCGAATCCGACACCACATACAACCGACTCCATTCCCATCCAAAAAAAGGCGCTAGATTCACTCATTTTTACCCCGGCTTTACAAGGGCCGAGCGGGACTATTTCTGCTATTTGCGCAAAATAGGCGATCAAAAAAGCCCTCTGGCAAGGGCTTTCGGGTCGGGCGTTGGGCGAGGGGTCAATCCCGCGGCTGCGCGGCCTTGCGTTTGCTGATCCAGCGCCAGACCAGCGCCACCATGCCACCCACCAGCAGGGCCACCGGCAGATAGATGATGATGTTGAAAAACTGGGTCTGGTATTCGGCTGCCAGCTTGGTGTGGCTCAGGTAGTAGCCAAACCCGACCAGTGGGCAGATCCACATGATGGAGCTGATCAGATTGACGATGAGAAAGCGCCCCTGGGGCAGCTCGGTGGCACCGACGATGTAGGGGTAGGCGGTGCGCACGAAGGCGATATAGCGAGCGGTGATCAGGGTGATGATCCCGTACTTGTCCAGCAGGTGGTAGACCTTCTGTTGGTGCCGCTCTTCCACGTGGGACATCAGCCGATGGTAGAGCTGGGTGTGGCCGAGAAAGCGCCCCTGCATGTAACCGAGCCAGGTGCCGACAAAGGTAGCCATGATCAACAGCGGGATCACCCCGAGAGACAATACATCCTGATAGATGAGCACGCCGGTGAGGATCAGCAGGCTGTCACCGGGCAAAAAGGCGGTAGGGATGAATCCGTTTTCCAGTACCAGAAACGTCAGAATCACACCACAGATCATGAAGGCCATCTTGGGATCGGAAAGTGTGTTCAGATCGTGATTCATAAAGGCGTGAGCCAGTTGGTAAAACTGCTCCATACTTGCAAACTCCGCAGGTTAGCTGGGTTGATCGGTCAAGGGCATGGCGAGCACCTTGTCGATGCGCAGGCCATCCATGTCAACAATTTCCAGTTGCCACTGTTCCAGTGTCACCAGGTCTCCGGTTTGTGGAACACGACCAAGGAGCAGCATGATAAGCCCTCCGAGGGTGTGATAGTGATGTTTTTCTTCTTCTGGCAGACGAACCAGCTCCAGACAGTCCTTCAACTCCGGCAGCGGGATCAGGCCATCGAGCAGCCAACTGCCGTCGGCGCGCTGGAATGACCAGTTGTCCGAGCCATCCTCCTGCTGGAAATCCCCCGCCAGCGCCTCCAGCAGATCCTGCTGGGTGACCAGCCCCTGCAGCTCGCCATATTCGTCCACCACCAGCACCATCTGTTCGCTGTGGGTACGGAAGTGGTTGAGCAGTTCGACGCCATTGAGGGTCTCGGGCAGCAGACTGCCCTCCTGGGTCAGGGCCGCCAAATCGATAGGCTCTCCCTTGATATAGGCGTGCAGCACCTTGCTGACATTGATGATCCCCACCAGCTCTGACAGGTTGCCATCGCAGACCGGAAAATAGCTGTGGCGATATTCCACCAGTCGCTGCAAGTTGGCTTCCAGCGGCAGCGCCAGATCCAGATAGCGGATGTCGCTGCGCGGCACCATCAGAGAGGAGAGGCTGCGCTCGTCGAGACGGAAGACGTTGCGCAGCATGGTGTGCTCGTGATCCTCGATCACCCCGGCTTCAGAGCCCTCCACCAGCATGGCGTGGATCTCCTCCTCGGTAACGTTGGCATTACCCTTCTGGTTGACTCGTAGCAGGCGCAGGGTGGTGTTGGTGGAGGCTGAGAGCAGCCAGACGAAAGGGCGGGTCAGAGTGGCTAGCCAGTGCATCGGGCGGGCCACCAGACAGGCGATACGTTCGGCATTGAGCTGGCCGAGCCGCTTGGGCACCAGCTCCCCCACCACGATGGAGAGGTAAGTCACCACCACCACCACGATGATGGTAGCGATAAGTCCACTGCTCTTGGGGGGGAGCCCCCACTCCTGCAACCAGAGGGAGAAGGGTTGGGCCAGCAGGGATTCGCCGTAGATACCGTTGAGCAGGCCGATGCTGGTAATGCCGATTTGAACGGCAGAGAGAAAATGGGTCGGATCTTCGCCCAGTTTGAGGGCGATGGCGGCAGAGCGGCTCCCTTCATTCGCCATCTTGGCGAGGCGCGCCTTGCGGGCGGTGACGATAGCGATTTCCGACATGGCGAAGAGGCCATTAAGCAAAATCAATCCCAGCAGGATCAATATTTCCATACAGCAACAGCACTCCTTGAGTGGATAAGATCGCTGGCAGTGTAATGAATTTGGCGGCGATGTGCTTGTGAAAGCGGGTGATCCGGCTCGCTAATTTGATGACAGCGCTCTGGGATGGCTGAAAAAGATGGCCGGACAAGGGAAGGATAGCCCCGCCAAACGGCGTAATGGGCGAGGCGGTATTGCAGGATGGAAAAGGGCGGGAACTCCCGCCCTTGCTCATCTCAGTTCAGAAACGCCTTATCAGAACTGCTGGAACCAGCGCTGGATCTGGGCCGGATCCTTGCTCTGGGTCAGGGAGAGCATCAGCAGGATACGGGATTTTTGTGGGTTGAGGGTGCCGGAGGCCACGAAGCCGTATTTGGCATCATCGATCTCGGCATCCAGGGTGGTGGCGCCGGTCGGCACGCGGGCGGAACGCACCACGCGGATACCATCCTTGCTCGCCTGAGCCAGGGTATCGAACAGGGTGTGGTAGAGGTTGCCGTTACCCACCCCGGCACTGACGATACCGTCGAACTTGGCGTTCACCATCGCCTTGGCCGGCAGATCGGTGGCGTTGGCATAGTTGTAAACGATGCCCACTTGCGGCAGCTTGTCGAGCTTGCTCACGTCAAACGGCGTCTTGCTGGTGTGCAGACGGGCCGGAGTGCGCTGATAGTCGATCTTGCCGTTGTGGATGTAACCCAGTGGGCCGAAGTTGGGGGAGGCGAAGGTCTGCACCCCGGTGGTGTTGGTCTTGGTGACGTCACGGGCATCCAGCACGGTGTCGTTCATCGCCACCATCACGCCACGGCCTTTGGAGCTTGGGTCGGAGGCGGTGACCACGGCGTTGTAGAGGTTGAGCGGGCCATCGGCACTCATGGCTGTGGAGGGGCGCATCGCACCAACCAGTACCACCGGCTTGTCGCTCTTGACGGTCAGGTTGAGGAAGTAGGCGGTCTCTTCCATGGTGTCGGTGCCGTGGGTGATGACGATGCCATCCACGTCATCCTTGGCCAGCAGCTCGTTGACTCGCTTGGCCAGCTTGAGCCACACCTCGTCGTTCATGTCCTGGGAGCCGATCTTCACCACCTGCTCACCCTGCACGTCGGCCACGTTCTTCATCTCGGGAACTGCAGCAATCAGGGTTTCGATAGCGACCTTACCAGCCTCGTAGTTGGACTGGGTAGCCGACTGGCCAGCCCCGGCGATGGTACCGCCGGTTGCCAGAATATGGACGCTGGGCAGGGCCATCGCCATGGGGGAGAGGGTCAGGCCAACGACGGCGGCGAGCAGGGTCTTGCGGATCGGTAGGGTCATGCTGCAAATCCTTATGGTTGGAATAATCGCAGCAAGTTTGCCCGTTTAAGCATCAATGTCTGTGATAAAACTCACCAAAAGACAGGTGAATACAGATTTTTAACCTGTTTAATACCTCTATATAGATAAATTAACCTGCCTGAAAGCCCTGGGTTGCGATCAGGTCGATCAGCTCGGCCTTGCTCAGCTCGCTGTCGATGACGGCCTTGCTGCTGGCAAAATCGACGGTTGCGGTGGTGACCGCAGGCTGGGCCAGCAGGGCTTTTTGCAGGCTGGCGGCACAGCCACCGCAAGACATGCCGGAGACGATGAGTTCGATGGTCATAAATGCTCTCCTCGGTTGATATGGCACAAGGGTAAAGCTGCCGCCTCCGGCAAGGTCAAGCCGTCAGTACATCAGGCCAAGATAGTTCATCAGGGTTGCTCCCAGCCGGTGTATGGGTGACATGCGAGCCAAGGTTCGTGGTGGCGATGAGGTTGGCAGTTTCCTCTGGTAGGGTCAGTACATCAGACCGAGGTAGTTCATCAGCGTCGCCCCGAGGCTGGTAGTAACCAGCGAGCCGAGGGTGGTAGTGGCGATGATGTTCGCTGCCAGTACGCTGTCGCCCCCCATGGCGCGGGTCATCACATAGCTGGCGGCGGCAGTCGGGGTGGCGCTGATGAGAAACAGAATACCCAGCTCCAGATGGCTGAAGCCGAGCAGGGCCGCTCCCAGAGTGAACACAGCAGGAATGAGGCAGAGCCGCATGATGCTGGCCCAGCCCGCAATGGCTGCACCACCACGCAGAGCATCCAGGCTGAGGGAGGCGCCGGTGCAGAGCAGCGCCAGCGGTAACGTCATGTTGGCGAAGTAGCTGCCGGTGGTGAGCAGCAGTTGCGGCATCTTGATACCGAGCAGGGTAAACGGCAGCGCCGCCACGATGGCTATGATCAACGGATTCTTGATGATGCCGAGCAGAATGGGGCGGATACCGGTGGCGCCGCCGAGACTGCGGGTGAGGGTGATCACTGCGAGAATGTTGTAGAGCACGGTCACCGCGCCGACATAGAAGGCCGCCGCCCCCAACCCCTCGTGGCCATAGGCGTTCTGCACATAGGCGAGCCCGATAATGGCGCTGTTGCCGCGAAAGCTCCCCTGCACGAAGATGCCGCGCAGCCGCTGCTCCCCGATAAAACGTCCGGCCAGCAGCTCCAGCACCAGATAGCTGATAGCGGTGGCGAGCAGGCCATAGCCGATAAACCAGAGGCTCGGCATGGTGGCGAAGTTGGTACCCAGAATACTGAGAAAGAGCAGAGCGGGCAGGGTGACCTGAAACACCAGTCGCGAGGCGGACTCAGTAAAGGGATCCGGCAGCAGCCCCAGCCGCTTGAGCAAGATGCCGAGCAGCAGCACCACGCAGATGGGGCCTGTGATGGAGAGGGAGAAGAGCAGACTGGCCAGCAGATCCATGATGGGCATCCTGTGCTGTGCCCACACACCCTGACGGCGGGGCAAAAAGGGCATTCTAACGCCATGGGCTTGTATTCACAGGGGTTAATCACAACAATGTGGGCAATTCCACCGCCTAGCCTCCTGTGAGCCAATTCATGGACAAGAAACTGACCATCCTCGATATCGCCAGACTGAGTGGCGTTGGCAAGTCGACCGTCTCCCGGGTGCTCAACCAGGATCCCAAGGTGAAGCAGGAGACCCGCGAGCGGGTGGAGCAGGTCATCGCCGAACACGGCTTCGTGCCGAGCAAGTCGGCGCGGGCCATGCGCAGCCAGAGCCAGCAGGTGGTGGGGATCATCGTCTCGCGGCTCGACTCCAGCTCGGAGAATCAGGCGGTGCGCGGCATGCTGGAGACCCTCTACCAGCGTGGCTACGATGCTGTGCTGATGGAGAGCAAGTTCTCCCCCACCAAGGTACAGGAGCATCTGGCGGTGCTGGAGCGGCGCGGAGTGGATGGCATCATCCTGTTCGCCTTCAATGACTTGGACTATGCCGCCATGGCGCCGCTGAAAGAGAAGCTGGTGCTGATGGCTCGCGAGCACCCCGGCTTCTCCTCGGTCTGTTACAACGACACTGGGGCAATGCGTGCCATGCTGGCGCAGCTGGCAAGCCGTGGCGCACGCGACATCGCCTATCTGGGGGTGGATACCTCGGATCTCACCACCGGCCAGCGCCGGCTCGACGCCTATCTCGCTTACTGCGCAGAGCAGAGCTTGCGCCCGCGCAGCGCCCTCGGCGATCTCAGCCTACAGAGCGGCTACCGGCTGGCTGCCGAGCTGCTTACCCCGACTACCGGCGCACTGGTCTGTGCCAGCGACACCCTTGCCATCGGCGCGGCGAAATACCTGCAGGAGCAGGGGCGCAGCGAGGTGCTGGTGACCGGCCTTGGCAATAACCCCATGCTCACTTTTCTCTTTCCCAACGCCCTCAGCCTCGATCTTGGCTACAAGGGGGCGGGGGAGCAGGCGGCGCGTCAGCTGCTCGGTCAGATTGAGCAGGCTCAGCCTCCGCTGGTGACAATCGCCCCCTGCCGAACTCTGTGAGCCCCATCACTTCCGATTGAACAAAAAGTGCGCTTTTTGTGATGCTGGCCACGAACTGGGAACGTTCCCATTTTGATCTGGCCAGATTGTCGGCATGCTAAATGGGAACGATACCAAAAATGCTCGAGCCCAAAGAGTGGCTCTCAAGGGCGATGCAGACCACTATTCAATGGCGTCACAGAAGGAAGACCCATGTCCAAGATCAACACGCAACATATCAACCTTTTGATAGGTAAGGTTGGAGGCAAAGAGAACATTGCCGCATTGACTCACTGCATTACCCGGCTAAGGTTCGTGCTTCACGATCCGGCCCAAGCTGATATCAAAGGCATTGAGGCTATTCCTGGGGTGAAGGGTTGCTTCACCAATGCAGGTCAGTTTCAGGTAGTCATTGGTAATGATGTCGAACACTGGTTCAAGGCGATAACCCATGATTCGGGTGTTCATGGCGGCGATAAAGAGGCAATTAAACAGGCGGCCAGACAGAACATGAGCTGGATAGAGCGGGTGGTGTCTCATCTCTCTGAAATATTTGTCCCGCTGTTACCTGCCATTATTACCGGCGGTCTGATCCTTGGCTTTCGCAATGTCATTGGCGATGTGCAACTGGTCGACGGTAAAACCCTGACGCAAACCAGCGAGTTCTGGGCGCAGTTGCACTCTTTCCTCTGGCTGATTGGTGAAGCTGTCTTTATGTTTTTGCCAGTGGGTGTTTGCTGGTCTACGGTCCGAAAGATGGGAGGGACCGATATCCTCGGAATTGTGTTGGGTATCACACTAGTTTCTCCCCAGTTAATGAATGCTTATATGGCTGGTCAACAAGTCCCCGAGGCGTGGCATTTTGGTTGGTTTAGCATCCAGAAGGTGGGCTATCAGGCCCAGGTTATTCCTGCGATGTTGGCTGGCCTGGTGCTCGCATGGATAGAAACTCATCTCAAGCGCATCATTCCGGCTTACCTCTATTTAGTAGTGGTTCCATTTGTCTCATTGGTATTGACGGTCATCCTGGCTCATACCCTGATTGGTCCCTTTGGTCGCTGGTTGGGTGATGGGGTAGCCTGGGCTGCAAAAGCGGCTATGACGGGCTCTTTCGCTCCTATCGGTGCCGCTCTGTTCGGATTTTTCTACGCACCAGTGGTTATCACAGGTATTCACCACACCACCAACGCAGTGGACCTGCAACTAATGCAGAGCATGGGCGGTACGCCGATGTGGCCACTGATCGCCCTCTCTTGTATCGCTCAGGGTTCCGCTGTGCTTGGCATCATATTGGTTAGCCACAAGGAGAACGAGCGGGAGATCTCGGTGCCTGCCGCCATCTCCGCCTACCTCGGGGTGACCGAGCCGGCCATGTACGGTATCAACCTCAAGTACAAGTTCCCCATGCTGTGCGCCATGGTGGGGTCCAGCCTTGCGGCACTCGTCTGTGGTTTGACGGGGGTGTTGGCGAGTGGTATCGGGGTCGCAGGATTGCTGGGTATCCTCTCTATCCAGCCACAATACTGGGCGCCCTTTGCCGTTGCCATGTTGGTTGCCTTCTTCGTGCCCATGATACTGACAATGTTCATTTACAAGCGTCGCTTCGCAGTCGGTAAGTTGGACGCAGTTAACGCATAACCTTCAATTTTGGGCGATCCATCGGGTCGCTCACTGCATTTATCTTTTGCAACATAGAGAAAAACCATGAGTCAAACACCCTGGTGGCAGAGCGCCGTGATTTACCAGATTTACCCCAAGAGTTTTCAAGACAGTGGTGCGCGTGGCACTGGCGATCTCAAGGGGATTATGGCCCGCCTCGACTATCTCAAGACCCTCGGCGTCGATGCCCTCTGGCTGACCCCGGTCTATGTCTCCCCGCAGGTGGACAACGGTTACGACATCGCCGACTACCTTGCCATCGATCCCGCTTACGGCACCATGGCCGACTTCGAGGTGCTGCTGGCTGCCGCTCACGCACGAGGCATCCGTATCGTGATGGATATCGTGGTCAACCACACCTCCACCGAACACGCCTGGTTCAAGTCGGCGCTGGGGGATAAAAACAGTCCCTACCGCGACTACTACATCTGGCGCGATCCGGTGGATGGCGGTGTGCCCAACAACTGGCAATCCAAATTTGGCGGCAGCGCTTGGGAATTGGATCCTTCCACCGGTCAGTACTACCTGCACCTGTTTGCCCGCGAGCAGGCGGATCTCAACTGGGAAAACCCGGCGGTGCGCGCCGAGGTCAAAAGCATCATCCACTTCTGGGCCAAGAAGGGGGTGGACGGTTTCCGGCTCGACGTCATCAACCTTATCTCCAAGGATCAGGCGTTTCCGAACGACGAGATTGGCGATGGCCGCCGCTTCTACACCGACGGGCCGCGCATCCACGAATTCCTGCAGGACGTGAGCCGCGACGTCTTTGCCCCGGTTGGGGCCATGACGGTGGGGGAGATGTCTTCGACTACGCTAGATCATTGCCAACGCTACAGTGCCCTCGATGGTTCAGAACTCTCAATGGTGTTCAACTTCCACCACCTCAAGGTGGACTTTGATGGGAATAATAAGTGGGTTGACCTGCCCTGTGATTTCCTCGAACTCAAGCGTATCTTCAACTACTGGCAGAGCGGCATGCATTGTAAGGGGTGGTCGGCGCTGTTCTGGTGCAACCACGACCAGCCGCGCATCGTCTCCCGCTTCGGTGATGAGGGTGAGTACAGAGTGGTCGCTGCCAAGATGTTGGCCAGTACGCTGCATGGCCTGCAGGGCACCCCCTACATCTATCAGGGGGAGGAGATCGGCATGACCAACCCCGGCTATCAGCACATCGATGACTATCAGGATGTGGAGAGCCACAATATCTTTGCCATCAAGCGGGCCGAAGGGATGGGGGAGGCCGAGATTCTGGCTATTTTGAGAGCCCAATCTCGTGACAACTCCCGAACTCCGATGCAGTGGAGTGCCGCCCCCAACGCCGGTTTCACCCAAGGTTCACCCTGGCTCAAGCCAGCCGCCAACTATCCCGAGATCAATGCCGAGGCGGCACTGGCCGACCAGCACTCGGTGTTCTGGCACTATCGGGATCTCATCGCCCTTCGCAAGGCGCACCCCATCTTCACTCAGGGGGATTATCAGGAGCTGCTGACGGGGCACCCGCAGATCTGGGCCTATGCCCGTCGCGCCAACGGTCAGACCCTGCTGGTGGTGAGCAACTTCTATGGCGAGCCGGTGGAGTTTGCCTTGCCTGCCGAGCTGCAAAGCGCTCAAGGTCGCCTGCTGCTCGGCAACTACCCGGATAGCCCGGCCCAGCCGCAATCGGGTATGCTGCGCCCTTATGAATCCCTGATCTGGCTGGTGGAGTAGGTAATGGAGACGGTGGTGCGCGGTGCCGAGTGGCAGAAGATGGTGGCGGGGGAGCCTTATGATGCGGGCGACCCAGAGCTCAAAGCGGCGCGCGAGCGCTGCCGCAGGCTCTATCACACCTTCAACACCAGCTGGCAGGAGAAACCGGCGCGGGATGCCCTGCTTCATGAACTGCTGGGCGGTCGTGGCCAGGAGTGCGCCATCAATCCGCCGTTCTTCTGCGACTATGGTGCCAACATCTTCGTCGGCGAGAACTTCTACGCCAACGTCAATTGCACCATCCTCGACGTCTGCGAGGTGCACATCGGCGACAACGTGCTGCTGGCGCCCGGGGTGCAGATCTACACCGCCGCTCACCCGGTGGCGGTGGCGCCGCGCATCAAGGGGGTCGAGTTCGGCAAGCTGGTGCGGATCGGCCACAACGTCTGGATTGGTGGCAGCACGGTTATATGTCCCGGCGTCACTATCGGTGATAACAGCGTCATCGGTGCCGGCTCGGTGGTGACCAAAGATGTGCCCGCCAATGTGGTGGCGGCCGGCAACCCCTGTCGGGTATTGCGGGCAATGACGGCGGAGGAGCTTGCGGGCCTCGAATAGGCATTTTCGAGGGGCTTGGTGGCGCTTTTTATCATTTATTTTTCAAATGATATAGCTTCCGTGATTTGCTTATCGAATGGCTGATAACTCCTCAAAACGCCCAGTTGGCGCGGTTTCGGGGCGATTTATCCCTTCCGTAGCATTCGCCCGATCGACATGAAAACGGGCTCCGGTTCGGATTATTGTCCATTGATTGCTCATGTCTGGCTGAGGGCGGCCGATACTCTTTGATGCAGGAGGTAACCTATGGACATATCCAGCTCTGCAAATGCGTCGTTCGGTTCTGCGTTGATGGCGGCCAGTCTGGCCAAAAAACAGCAGACCCAAGAGGGCGAATCCGCACTGAAATTGCTGCAAACCGCAGCGCAATCCGCTCCGGCTGCGCCGACATCGGCCAGCGCTTCCCTCGGAAGCAATATCGATATCCGCGTCTGAGCGATAAAAAAGGCTATGTCCCAATTACGTGTTGCATGGGGTGCCCCAGCGCCTCATGCAAACATGCTTTGATATTCACGCCCCTCCCGTAACG
>NZ_JBSTYP010000095.1:0-11338 GCF_054052405.1 Aeromonas aquatilis
GTTACGGGAGGGGCGTGAATATCAAAGCATGTTTGCATGAGGCGCTGGGGCACCCCATGCAACACGTAATTGGGACATAGCCAAAAAAAAGAGGGCTGGTGCCCTCTCTCTACGTTAACGGTAATTAGTCGCGTTTTGCCAGCCAGGCTTCGGCGGCAGTCAGGGCTGCCTCAACCTGCTCGCGGGCAACACCGCCTTTGGCGACCCGCTTGGCGAGGGTCGCTTCCAGTTCCAGATTGGGGTAGACGTCGAACTCGATCACCGGGCTGAAACGCTGGAATTCGCCGATAGAGAGCTCCTCCAGCGGGCGGCCCACGCTGATGGCAAAGACCACGGTTTCGCCGACGATATGGTGCGCTTCACGGAACGGAATCCCCTTAGCCACCAGATAGTCCGCCAGCTCGGTGGCGTTGGCGTAGCCGCCCTGCGCCGCCGCCATGGTGCGCTCGCTGTTGACCTTCAGATCGATCAGCACCAGCGCCGCCATGTCGAGACAGTCGTGCCAGGTGTCGAGGGCATCGAACAACCCCTCCTTGTCTTCCTGCATGTCCTTGTTGTAGGCCAGCGGTAGCGCCTTTAGGCTCATCAACATGCCCATCTGGGCGCCGACCACCCGGCCGGTCTTGCCACGAATAAGCTCCAGCGCATCCGGGTTCTTCTTCTGCGGCATCAGCGACGAGCCGGAGGTCACCGCATCGGAGAGCTCGACAAAGCCCGCCTCACCGGTGTTGTAGAAGATAAGGTCTTCGGCAAAGCGCGACAGGTGGGTCATGGAGAGGGATGCCACGTGCATCAGCTCCACCACGTGATCCCGATCGGAGACCGAATCCAGACTGTTGCGGGTGGCACCGGCAAAGCCCATGTCGAGCGCCAAGGCTTCGCGGTCGATGGCGTAGGCGGTGCCTGCCAGCGCGCCGCAGCCGAGGGGGCTGGTGTCGAGGCGCTTGAGGGCATCCTGCAGCCGGGAATAATCCCGCTCCAGCATCTCCACATAGGCCAGCGCCCAGTGGGCGTAAGTGACCGGCTGGGCCCGCTGCAGGTGGGTGTAACCGGGCAGCACGGCGGCCTGATTGGCGCGGGCAGAGGCGACCAGCCCCTGTTGCAGGGCTGTGATGGAGCCGAGCAGCAGCTCGCCCTGCGCCTTGCACCAGAGTTTCAGGTCGGTGGCGACCTGATCGTTGCGCGAGCGGCCGGTGTGCAGTTTCTTGCCGAGATCGCCGACGGCGGCAATCAGCTGGCTCTCGACCCAGGAGTGGATATCTTCGGCATCCGAGCTCAGGATCTGCTGGGGATCCTGCTGCACCGAGGCGAGCAGCACCTCCATCGCCTGTTGCAGTTTGCCCTGCTCATCGGCGGTCAATACGCCCACTTTCACCAGCGCTTTGGCCCAGGCCATGGAGCCCTGAATATCCTGCTCCGCCAGCCGGTAATCGAACCGCAGCGAATCGTTGAACTGCTTGAACCGGCTATCGGCTCCCTGACTGAAGCGTCCACCCCAAAGTGCCATACTGCTCTCCTTGAATGCGTTGTCGGCGGCGCCTTGCGCCGTCGAACTTGAAATCATGCCCTGTTTTTCTGCGAGCCTGTTATCTCACAGAAGCGGCCGGGGCGCTGCCGCTCTTGTCACACCCGCTGATGATGGGTCAGGGGCTATGCCCTCTGCCTGTAGAAGAGGGGGCCATGCCCCCTCAAAGGAATCAACGGGTTATCTCGCTTGCTTAGCCGTGGGTGTGGTCGCCACCGATGGCCTGATGCTGCTCCTTCATGGCGCGGATCCGACTGGCCAGGGTGTAGAGACGGATAAAGCCTTCGGCATGGCTCTGGTCATACACTTCATCGGCGCCGAAGGTGGCGAAGTCTTCGGAGTAGAGGCTGTTCGGCGACTTCTTCTGCACCGCGGTGACCTGACCCTTGTACATCTTCAGGATGACTTCACCGTCCAGATCTTCGGCGATGGCGTTGGCAGAGGCGACAATGGCCTTGCACAGCGGGGTGAACCAGCGACCGTCATAGACCAGGTGGGAGAACTCGGCACCCAGCTTCTCGCGCCAGGCGCGGGTCGGGCGATCCAATACCAGTTCTTCCACGGCGCGCAGCGCGGCGACCATCACGGTACCGCCCGGGGTCTCGTAGCAGCCACGGGACTTCATCCCAACCATCCGGTTTTCGGTGATGTCGATGCGGCCCACGCCGTGCTTGCCGGCACGCTCGTTCAGGGTCATCAGGATCTGGTGCGGGCTGAGCGGCTGGTCGTCAACGGCCACCACTTCACCCTGCGCCACGGTCAGCTTGACGTACTCCGGCTGATCCGGTGCCTGCTCGGCTGGTACGGTCCACTGCCAGACTGCTTCGGAGGGCTCGTTCCAGGTGCTCTCCAGCTCGCCACCCTCGGTGGAGATGTGCCAGGCGTTGGCATCGCGGCTGTAGATCTTCTTCAGGGTCGCCTTGCAGGGGATGTTGCGGGTCTCCAGATAGGAGAGCAGATCTTCCCGGGAGCGCATGTCCCAGATCCGCCACGGGGCGATCACTTTCAGCTGGGGCGCCAGCGCGGCGACCGCGCCTTCGAAACGCACCTGATCGTTACCCTTGCCGGTGCAACCGTGGGAGATAGCATCAGCCCCTTCCGCCAGCGCGGCCTCGACCATCGCCTTGGCGATCACCGGACGGGCCATGGAGGTGCCCAGCAGATAGGTGCCTTCATAGACGGCGCCGGTCTTCAGGGTCGGGTAGACGTACTCTTTGACGAACTCTTCCCGCAGATCCTTGATGATGCACTTGGTGGCGCCGGAGGCGATCGCCTTCTGCTCGATCCCTTCCAGATCGTCGCGCTCCTGACCGACGTCGGCCACGAAGGCGATGATTTCGGCGTCATAGTGCTCTTTGAGCCAGGGAATGATGGCCGAGGTATCCAGTCCACCCGAGTAAGCCAGTACGATCTTGTTGATTCCGCTCATGTTACTTCTCTCCGTGATGATTCGATGATGATTCAATAAAAGGGTCGTGATTCAGGTTGAGTGCCGCGTTACTTGCCGCCAAGAAGGGTCAGCAACACGGCGTTCTGGATATGCATCCGGTTTTCGGCCTCGTCCATGATGAGGGAGGCGGGGCCATCCATCACCTGCGAGGTGATCTCCAGCTCCCGGTGCGCCGGCTGGCAGTGCAGCACATGCTGGATGCCGGTGCGGTCGAGCAGGGCCTGGTTGATCTGATAAGGCATAAAGAGCTCGGTGACCAGCTCCATCGGGGTGTTGTCGCCCATGGAGACCCAGGTATCGGTGTAGGCCACGTCGAACCCTTCGATATCCGCCACGTCATCACTGATGTGGATGATCGCCCCCGACTTGGCCGCCAGTGCCTGCGCCTGCAGGAAGATCTGGGTATCCGGGCCGTGGCCTTTCGGGCAGATGAGGGTGACGTCGGTGCCCAGAGTCGCCCCCAGCAGCAGCAGAGAGTGGCTGACGTTGTTGCCATCACCGAGGTAGGCAAGCTTCACCTTCGACAGGTCGTCGTAGTGTTCGCTAATGGTCATAAAGTCGGCCAGCCCCTGACAGGGGTGGTAGAGGTTGCACAGGCTGTTCACTACCGGCACTGTGCCGTGCGCTGCCAGCTCGACCAGGGTCTGGTGATCGAACACCCGGGCGACGATGGCATCACACCAGCGGGACAGGTTGGCAGCGAAATCCTTCACCGACTCCCGCTTGCCCAGCGCGCCGTTTTGCTGATCCAGATAGACGCTGTGGCCGCCCAGTTTGGCGATGCTGATGTCGAAAGTGACCCGGGTGCGCAGGGAGGGCTTCTCGAACAGGGTGACCACGCTCTTGCCGGCCAGCGCCTGGCTGTACTTCTTCGGGTCGGCCTTTACTGCTTTACCCAGCGCAATCAGCGCCTCGATCTGGGCTTTGTTCAGATCACTGTCTTTCAGAAGATGTTGCATCGGAGGTTCCTTGTTCCGGTGGAGATTAGATAGCGACCTGATTGCCATCGGCAATCTTGACCAGAGTGCCGACCGAGCCGCCAGCCAGCAGCTTGAGCAGCTGATCCGGGTAACGCCAGCTGGCGACACAGACCGGCTTGCCGAGGGTTTCGGCGGCGTGCAGGGCCGCTTCTACCTTGACCGCCATGCCATCGCGGATCACCCCTTTCTCCATCAGATCCAGTGCGGTCAGCTTGTCGAGCTGGGGCACCAGCTTGCCCTTGCCATCGAGGATGCCGCTCACGTCGGAGAGCATCACCAGATCGGCACCGAGCGCCTCGGCAATGGCGGTGGCCGCTTGATCTGCGTTGACGTTCATCAGCTGGCCCTCGGCGGTGATGCCGATGGAGCTCACCACCGGCAGGAAACCCTGACCGAGGATGCCCGCCACCAGTGCCGGGTTGCCCGGCTTGCACTCGCCGACGGCGCCGAGATCCGGGTCGAGCTGGGTCACCTGACAGAGGCCGCCATCTGCCAGACAGAGCCCCACCGCCGGAATGCCGGTGGCGATCGCCTTGGCCATCATCTGCTTGTTGGCAGTGCCCGCCAGCGCTCCGGCAATGAAGGGGATCTGTTCGAACGGGGTTACCCGCAGGCCGTTCTTCTTGGTGGAGGTGAGACCCAGCCCCTTGAGCAGGTCATCCACCAGACAGCCACCGCCGTGCACCAGCACCAGCGGACGGTGCTGCTCGTCGAGAAAGGTTTTGAGGGTGGCGAACAGGGCGGTCAGCGCCTCGTCGTTCTCGATAAGGGCGCCGCCCAGCTTGATTACCAACGTCTGTTTGTCCATGTTCGAGATCCTTCCTAAGTCCTTAAATCAGGCCGGTGGCCGGTTCAAATCCGAATTTGATATTTATGCACTGCATGGCTTGCGAGGCGGCGCCTTTGAGCAGGTTGTCGATGGCAGAGACCACCACCAGCATGTTGCCCTGCTGTTGCCAGGCGATGTCGCAGTAAGGGGTGCCCGCTACGCCACGAATGGAGGGCATCTGGCCGGTGAGGCGCACCAGCGGCTTGCCTTCGTAAGCCTTGAGGAAGGCCTGATCCACTTGCGTAGGGGTGACGCCGTCCGCCAGCTGCACATAGATGGTGGCCAGGATGCCGCGCACATAGTTGCCAAGGTGGGGCTGGAACAGCACCTCCTTGCCGAGGTGGTGGCTGATCTCCGGCTGGTGTCTGTGATTGAAGGTGCCGTAGGGATTGAGGCTCACTTCGCAGAAGCTGGTGTTGATGGCTGCCTTGCGACCGGCGCCGGAGACCCCGGAGACGGCGTTGATGATGGGCTGCCACCCCTTGGCAATCAGGCCATCCTGCTGCAGCGGCTTGAGAGCACAGAGGGAGGCGGTCGGGTAACAACCCGGCACCGCAATCAGCTGGGCGGTAGCGATGGCATCGGCATTCCACTCGGCCAGGCCATAGACGGCCTGATCCAGCCACTGCTCGCTGTCGTGGGTGAAGCCGTAGAAGCTGTCGTAAAAGCCCTGATCCTTGACCCGGAAAGCGCCGGAGAGATCGAACACCGGCAGCCCCTTGGCGAGAAACTTGGGGGCCAGCTCGGCGCTCACCTCGTGGGCGGTGGCCAGCAGCACCAGATCGGCCTGGGTCAGGATCCGGGTCATGCCGTCGTCGTCCAGTGGCAGCAGCGGCTGATCGAGGGCTCCGACCCACTGGGGATGCAGGGAAGAGAAGCGCTTGTGGGCATCCTGACTGCCGGCGGAGACATAGAGGCCGAACAGCTTGAGTTGTGGATGGTTCTGTACCAGTGCGGCCAGTTCGGCTCCCGCGTAGCCACTGGCACCGACGATAACGGTGTTAAGCATGTTGAATATTCCAAGTCAGAGTTCGAGATTCACAGCATGACGCTGCAGTGCACAAGGGTGTTCGATCGCCCCTTTGCACCGTCTTGATAACACAAGTGCGGAGGGGCAATTCAGGCGGGTGTGTGTCGTCGGTTATAGATCAGGTGACAGAACATTAACTTTCCCTTACAACTAGAAGCCTTTGTTGATGAGCCAGATATTCAGGTAAAATTAAAGAATATTCATGCACTCACTTTGCATTTGTATTTTCTAACAGAAACATTCCGGGGACGCAAGGAGGAGCTGATGGCCAATCTGGATTTTTTTTCACTTTATAAGAATATTATTGCGATTCCCTCTATCAGCAGCACGGATCCCAAGTGGGATCAGAGCAACGAGGCGGTGATCCGGCTGCTGGCTGACTGGTTCGGTCAGCTCGGTTTTCAGTGCGAGGTGACAGAGCTCCCCGAGCTGCCGGGCAAGTTCAATCTGGTGGCGACGATCGGTCAGGGAGAGGGCGGTCTGCTGCTGGCGGGCCACACCGATACGGTGCCGTTCGATGAGGGGGGGTGGAGCAAGGATCCCTTCAAGGTGACCGAAGAGGGCAACCGTCTCTATGGCCTCGGCACCATCGATATGAAAGGCTTCTTCGCCTTTATCGTCGAGGCGCTCAAAGAGATCGACCTCACCAAGCTGACCAAGCCGCTGCGCATTCTCGCCACTGCCGATGAAGAGACCACTATGGCGGGGGCCCGCGCCATCGCTGCGGCGGCCGAACTCAAACCCGACTACGCCGTGATTGGCGAGCCGACCGGGCTGGTGCCTGTGGTGGCCCACAAGGGGCACATGTCGGAGGCGATCCGCATTACCGGCAAGAGCGGTCACAGCTCGGATCCCGCCAACGGCGTCAACGCCATGGAGATCATGCACAAGGCGATGGGGCAGGTGCTGCGCTTGCAGCAGGATCTGAAAGATCGTTATGCCGACCACCGCTTTGCCGTGCCGCAGCCGACCCTGAACCTCGGTTACATTCAGGGCGGTGACAGCCCGAACCGCATCTGCGGCTGCTGCGAGCTGCATATCGACCTGCGACCCACTCCGCAGGTGGGGCCGGATGAGTTGATGGGGATGCTCAAAGAGGCGCTGTCGCCCATCGAGATCCACCAGCCGGGCTGCCTGCATCTGCAACATCTGCATGAACCCATTCCCGCCTACGCCTGCGCCGACGACTCTGTGCTGGTGCGCGAAGCTGAAAAGGCGAGCGGCCGCGCCGCCGAGTCGGTCAACTACTGCACCGAGGCGCCGTTTATCCAGCAGCTTGGCTGCGAGACCATAGTGATGGGCCCCGGTCATATCACCCAGGCGCACCAGCCGGATGAGTATCTCGATCTTTCCTTCGTCAAGCCGACCACCTCGGTTTTGCAGCACCTGATCAGACGTTTTTGCCTGTAGCGGCGGCAGTGAAAGGGGCGTAAAAACTGTAAGTAAGTTACATAACAAGCCGGTTGTGGAGTGGTGATGGAAATACATGTTCTGAATCGGCCTGTTATTTGACCTTGCGCAGACAATCTGGGTAGATTGTCACCCTAAGATGACGGAGCATATGTTGTAATCGCACAACAATAAGTGAGGTCGTCTAGCACCCCGGATGGGTGTCAGGCACCAACAAGATAAGGATGTGGAATGAACGAAAAGTACGCCGCACTACGCGCCAACGTAGGTATGCTGGGTCAGCTGCTGGGTAAATCCATCAAGGATCATCAGGGTCAGGCCTTTCTCGACAAGATCGAAACCATTCGCCAATTGGCCAAGTCCTCCCGCAAGGGCAATGAATCAGACCGGGAACGTCTGCTCGATACCCTGCGCACCCTGAGTGATGATGAACTGCTGCCGGTGGCCCGCGCCTTCAGCCAGTTCCTCAATCTGGCCAACGTGGCGGAACAGTTCCACACCATCTCCCGTCGCTGCGAAGAGCAGGTCTGCACCCCGGACCCGCTGGAGCAGATGTTCGACAAGCTGAAAGCCTCCAACCTGTCGCAAGAGGCCATCATTCAGGCCGTGCGCGAGCTGGATATCGATCTGGTGCTGACCGCTCACCCCACCGAGGTGACCCGTCGCACCCTGATCCACAAGCACGTACAGCTCAACGACTGCCTTGAGGCGCTGGAACTTTCCGACCTGCTGCCACGCGAGCGGGACAAGATCCTCAATCGCATCGAGCAGCTCATCAATCAGGCGTGGCATACCAACGAGATCCGCGAACAGCGCCCGACTCCGGTCGACGAGGCCAAGTGGGGCTTCGCCGTGGTGGAGAACAGCCTGTGGCCTGCCATCCCAGAATTCATGCGCAATCTGGACGAGCGTCTGCAACACCATCTGGGTGTGCGGCTGCCGCTGGATGCCGCGCCGGTCAAGTTCACCTCCTGGATGGGCGGTGACCGTGACGGCAACCCCTTCGTCACCGCCAAGGTGACTGCCGAAGTGCTGGAGCTGGGCCGCTGGATGGCGGTGAGCCTGTTCTACAAAGACATCAAGGAGCTCACTTCCGAGCTCTCCATGTCCGACTGCACCGACGCTGTGCGTGCTCGCGTTGGCGATCACCCCGAGCCCTACCGCGCGCTGGTGCGCGAGCTGCGTGAAGCGCTGCGCGAAACCAAGGAACACCTGACCGCCAAGGTGCAGGGCCAGGCGAGCGAGAGCCAGGATCTGGTCAAGACCACCGCCCAGCTGCGCGAGCCGCTGGAGCTCTGCTACCACTCATTGCACGCCTGCGGCATGGGCAACATCGCCGATGGCATGCTGCTGGACGTGCTGCGCAAGGTCGCCTGTTTCGGCATCCATCTGGTCAAGCTCGATATCCGTCAGGATGGCGAGCGTCACGGGCTGGTCTTCTCCGAGCTGACCCGCTATCTGGGTCTGGGTGACTACGCCGAGTGGAGCGAGGATGACAAGCAGGCCTTCCTGCTGGGCGAACTGAACTCTCGCCGCCCGCTCATTCCCCACGACTGGGAACCGAGCGCCGAGGTGCGCGAGACGCTGGATACCTGTCAGGTTATCGCTGAGCACGACCCCGATGCGTTCGGTATCTACATCATCTCCATGGCCGGTGCGCCGTCCGATGTGCTGTCGGTGCAACTGCTGCTCAAAGAGGCGGGCTGCAAGTTCCGCATGCCGGTCGCCCCGCTGTTTGAAACCCAGGATGACCTGATGGCTGGCACCGCCGTGATGGAGCGTTTGCTCTCGGTGGACTGGTATCGCGGCTACATCCAGGGTCGTCAGTATGTGATGATCGGTTACTCCGACTCCGCCAAGGATGCGGGCATGATGGCCGCTGGCTGGGCCCAGTACGCCGCCATGGAATCCCTGGTGGGGCTGGCCGAAGCCAACAACATCCGCCTCACCCTGTTCCATGGCCGTGGCGGTACCGTCGGTCGTGGTGGTGCGCCAGCCCATCAGGCCATCCTCTCCCAGCCGCCGGGATCCCTGCGCGGCGGTCTGCGTACCACCGAACAGGGGGAGATGATCCGCTTCAAGTTCGGCCTGCCGAAAGTGGCGATCAAGAGTCTGGAGCTCTACACCAGCGCCGTGTTGGAAGGGAACCTGCTGCCGCCACCCAAGCCGAAAGAGTGCTGGCGCGAGGTGATGGAACAGCTGGCCGCCGACTCCTGCGATCACTACCGCAGTATCGTGCGCGGTCATCCGGACTTCGTCCCTTACTTCCGTGCCGCTACCCCGGAGATGGAGCTCGGCAAGCTGCCGCTCGGCTCCCGCCCGGCCAAGCGCAAGCCCAATGGCGGCGTCGAGAGCCTGCGCGCCATTCCGTGGATCTTCGCCTGGACCCAGAACCGCCTGATGCTGCCGGCCTGGCTCGGTGCCCACAAGGCGCTGCAACAGGCCATCGACGGCGGCAAGCTGGCGGTGCTGGAAGAGATGAGCGCCCAGTGGCCCTTCTTCCGCACTCGCCTCGAAATGCTGGAGATGGTGTTCCTCAAAGCGGACGTCTGGCTCGCTGAGTACTACGACACCCGTCTGGTGCCGCAGGAGCTGTGGGGCCTTGGCAAACAGCTGCGTCAGGAGCTCGCCGAATCCATCGAGGTGGTGCTGAAGCTGAGCCCGCGCGGGGATCTGCTGGAGGATCAGCCTTGGATCAAGGAGTCCATCAAGCTGCGCAACCCCTACACAGACCCGCTCAACGTGCTGCAGGCCGAGCTGCTCAACCGCTCCCGCAACCACCCGGAGACCCTGCACCCCGAGCTGGACAAGGCGCTGATGGTCACCATCGCCGGTATTGCGGCTGGTATGCGCAACACCGGTTGATCGCCAGCTCAAGCCAGCAGGCTTCAGTTATATCCATCAAGCCAAAGGGCGCCGACAAGGCGCCCTTTGTTGTTTCTACTATCCTGCTGGGTCATGTTGTTGTCGTGGTGGTCGTCTCTAGCGGGTTGCCGCTTCCAGCGCGGCTATCTCGCCGCCGCTGATAAGCGGCAGGTTGCGGCTTATCTGCTCCACCGGCCAGTCCCACCAGGTGAGGGCGTTGAGACGGGCGATGGTGTCATCGTCGAAGCGGTAGCGGATCACCTTGGCGGGGTTGCCGCCGACCACGGCGTAGGCGGGTACGTCACCGGTGACCACGGAGCGGGCGGCGATGATGGCGCCGTTGCCGACTTTTACTCCCGGCATGATCAGGGCGTCATAGCCAATCCAGACATCGTTGCCGATAACGGTATCGCCCTTGTAAGGGAGGCTGCCCGGGGCGGGGGCGGCATGCTCCCAGCCGTTGCCGAAGATAAAGAAGGGGTAGGTGGAGAAGCCGGAGGTCTGGTGGTTGGCGCCGTTCATGATGAACTTCACCCCGCGGGCGATGGCGCAGAACTTGCCGATGATGAGCTTGTCGCCGACGAAGTGGAAGTGGTAGAGGACGTTGCGCTCGAAGCCCGCCGAATCCTCCGGGTCGTCGTAATAGGTGTAGTCACCCACCTCGATATTGGGCCCCTTGATGGTGTTCTTGATAAAGCACACCTGGGGGAAGCCGTTCATGGGGTGGGGATTGGCGGGATCGGGTCCGTGCATCTGGTCTCCTTGGATGGGCCGGGCTAGAGCGCCGGGAAGTAGCAGGCGCTCATGTCGATGGGGTGATCGGGGCAGTCGGGCAAGTAGAACTGCCAGCCCGCATCGGAGAAGGCGCGCAGCTCGGTCTCGACAAACTTGATGGCGAGGCTCAGGGCCTGCAGGCTGTCGATGCCGTAGATAAAGGTCTTGTCGCTCAGCCCCGCCAGCTTCACCTTGCAGCGCCAGTCACCGCCAGCCGAGCGTGGATCCGGCTCGGGGGCCTTGATGGCGATCTTGAGGGTGAGCTGTTCCCCTTCGAGGCTGACCGCCTCGAAACGGGCTTTGACGATGGCATTCTTCATCCTGCAACTCCTTGTGCGATTCCCCTCCTGCTGCATCGGGCTGCGTCTCCATGGAGGGATAAAAATGGCTATGTCCCAATTACGTGTTGCATGGGGTGCCCCAGCGCCTCATGCAAACATGCTTTGATATTCACGCCCCTCCCGTAACGCTCCAG
>NZ_JBSTYP010000096.1:0-10828 GCF_054052405.1 Aeromonas aquatilis
AAGGCTGGGGTATCCATGATGGTAGACCTCAAGGTGATGGCCTACTTCAAGCTTAGCCTTTCAACACGTAATTGGGACATAGCCTTTTTTTGCGCCCGAAATGGCTTGTCCCGCTGACTGGATGCCTGTAGTTGTTGAATGGATGTCAGCGCTCGATAGAAGGAATCTGCATGTATCTGCCACCTCATTTCACCACCGATGACCCCGAAGATCTGCATCAACTGATGCAGGCACATCCGCTAGGATCTCTGATCACCCACGGCTCACAGGGGCTGGATGCCAACCATCTGCCATTCGAGTTTGCAAAGGAAACCGGAGGGCAGGGAGTCTTGCGTGCCCATGTCGCACGCAACAATCCGCTCTGGCAAGAGGCCAGGGATGGGGACAAAGTACTGGTGATCTTCAAGGCTGCAGATGCCTATATCTCCCCTAACTGGTATCCGAGCAAGAAAGCGCATCACCAGCAGGTACCGACCTGGAACTACA
This sequence comes from Aeromonas aquatilis, assembly GCF_054052405.1. Lineage (NCBI taxonomy): Bacteria > Pseudomonadati > Pseudomonadota > Gammaproteobacteria > Aeromonadales > Aeromonadaceae > Aeromonas > Aeromonas aquatilis. The sequence goes on from NZ_JBSTYP010000096.1 coordinate 487, forward strand.
GCGTTGTGCATGCTCACGGTCGCATCCAGATTCGCGACGATGCCCGCTTCGTACGCCGCCTGCTGGCAAATCTGACTCGTCATCATGAGGCCGGAGAACCGACCCCATGGAGAATGGCGGATGCGCCGAGAGAATATATGGAAGCCATGGTGCAGGCCGTTGTCGGTATTGAAATCGAGATAGAGCGGCTGGTTGGCAAATTCAAACTGGGCCAGAACAAGGATGAAGCGGATCGGCAAGGAGCAGCTCACGCCTTGCATGCAAGAGGGCTGGTAGAAGTAGCCAGCGATATGGAGAACCCGCCATCACCTCGCTCATGACGTGTTAAACCACAAAAGAAACGGCAACCCGAGGTTGCCGTTTTTTATTGCTCACCGCCGTTCAGGCGCTGGCATTAAGCAGCTTGCCGACCCCTTCCCCCTTGCCATTGGGCAGGGTCTGTTTCAGGGCGCCGAGCAACTGATCGAGATTGAGTTCGCTGGCACCCAGGGAATCCTTGAGGGTATCGAGTTCGCTCTGCAGCGCATCGAGGCGGGTGCTCTGGGTGCCGCTCGCCAGCTGGTTGCGGGCGCTGTCGATGGCAGCCGGGAGGGATTGGCCACCATTCTCCTGCCCCAGAGTCTGCATCAGCTCCCCCATAAAGTGGTTGATGGCCGAGCGGTTCTGCTCGTTGTCGGCATCCTTGATGCCGAGCCGCTGGAACATCCCCTGGACGGTCGGGGCTAGGTGCTCCTCCTGTACGGCAGGCTGCACGGGCTGGGGTTTGCTACTGCTGCCAAGCAGCTGGCTGCCCAGCTTGAGGGCGATAGAGGCAAGGGGAAGCAGGTTGCTGATCATAATATCTCTCCGCGACAACGACCCTTGATGGTGTTGCCAAGAGATGTGCATAAGCGGGGCCAGCACGGCGATAAAACGCACCGCACCGGCTAATCCCTTGAATGGCTGATCTATTTGTTCAAGCAGCACGCAGGAGATAGCCGAGCGCAAAGGGGAGTCCGGCGGCCAGTAGCTGCCGCCACAGGCGGTAGTGGCAATATGATGGCAAAGCGTTTTGCCGCCCACCCGAGCCGCGCCCCCTGCCTTTCACACCCTGATCGCCAACTCTTTTAGCCACTTGCGCAGCCGCCCGTTGGCGTTGAGATAGGGGGAGGCGCTATTGAACTGGATCATCCGCCCGAGCGTCCACTTCTCATACCAGAGGCAGCCATACAGCTGCTGGTCGCTGCGCTCCTCCACCAGTTCGATGATGTGCCCTCTGGCGGCAGCCAACCGCTGTAACAACGCCGGATAGCTGAGCCCCTCGTAATCCCGATAGAACTTTTGGGCCAGCCCGCCCAACTCGTTCCACTTAAAACCGGTTTCGGGAAAATCCACTGGCAGGCCTGCCGCATCCCGCTCGATCCACTTGATCAGCAGTTCGTTCCAGCCGATAAGGTAGGCCAGCAGATTGACGACGCTCATGGTGGTTCCCTTGCTGTGCCCTGCCAAGGTCGGCTCCCGCACCCAGCTCTCGGGGACGGCCTGCAACGCCTTGAACAACTTGCTGAAATTGGTATCGATCGCGAGTAGCAGCTCGGCCTTGTTTTGCGGGATCCCCATAGAACTCCCCTTTTCAGGTTTACTTGCGGCGCAGCCGAGGCGATTGCCGCAACCCCGGCAGCACGTTACGCTAGCCCTCTTTATCCTGTGCTGCTCATCCAGTGCAGGCCAACCATCACGGCAAGATCGGCAATGAATCAACTAATCAGCTATATCAGGGCCATTCATCGACAGGCGAGCCCCGTCACCCTCACACGCCAAGAGAGTGAACACTATAGCGAGCATGATGAGAGCGGCACTGTGATCCAGCACCAGATAACCACCAGCTGGTTTGCCAATGGAGTCGTCATCCGCCAGCAAACCGAACAGGACGAAGCGCCATCGCAGCAGCTTTGTGCCGAATGCTGGATCAGCTATCGGGTCATCGCCAGCCCCATTCCCGTCACTCCAGCCCGCAAGCTGTTTCACAACCACTGTCAGGAGCGATTCTGGTTGAAGGTGCAGGGCATCACGCCACAAGGGTGATTGGTATGCCCATGAACAGAACCGGCAGGGAGAAATGCAAAGAGGCTCCGAAGAGCCTCTTTTTGTATCCGTGTCTGAACCCGACTCAGCCCAGCAGCATATAGAGCTGGTGAGCGGCTACCCCGGCGCACAGGCCGCCGATGGTGTGGGCGACGATGGCACGGGAGGTGAGGTGGCGATAGCCGAGGGCATCCAGCATTGCAGTATGGGTGCTCAAAAAGCCGCTCCAGCACATCCCCATGGCGGTAAACACCGCGACCTCGTTGCCGGTGATCCACCCCTTGGCAATAAAGGGGGGCACCAGCGACATGGCGGCACCGACCGCACCGAGCGAGGTAGCCGGGAAGGCGACCAGCTCCGGCTGCTGGAAGCCAAACAGCAGGTCAAACAGCCAGCTCACCTTGGCGGCCAGCACCGGCAGCAGGGCTACCCCCTGAAACGCTTCGCCGGTATAGCCCTTGTCACCCGGGCCGAAGGTCAGCAGCATCACGAAGGTACTGATGATGAGCACGCCCGGGATCACCGCCATCCCCAGCTCCACGCCGGATTTGCCGCCATCAAGCAGAGAGTTGAGGATCCGCAGCCAGCCGGGAGCCGCCTCTTTGGTCACACCGACCTTGCGACCGTCGGACGATACCGCGTCATCGTTCAGCACTTCCCCCACCAGTGGCCGGATCATCCGCTGCATCAGTCGGGTAGAGACCACCGAGCCGACCAGAGCACCCAGCAACCCGATCAGCGCCGCGCTGGCGGTGGATTCACCGCTCGGCAGTTGCAGGGTGGCCATAAAGGTCACCACGATCAGCCCCATGCCGAAGGCGGTTCCGAAGTTGGTCAGAGACACCAGTTGCCACGGAGTGAAGCCTTTGCGAAAGCGGCTGTCCTTGGCGAGGCTGATCACCGCCGGGTTGTCGGAGAAGAAGGTCATCAGCGCCGCCAGCGCGGTGCGGCCAGGCAGACGAAACACCGGCTTCATCAAGGGGGCCAGCAGCACCTCCAGCAGGCGGATCACCCCGAACTCGCTCAAGAGTTGGCTCAGGGCACCGGAGAGCACCGTGATCCCCATGATAAAGAGCACGGTATTGAGCAGCAGCTGGTGGGCGGTATTGAACAGGGTGTTGACCATGGCAGAGAGGCCCATCTGGCTGCCGAGGTAACCGAACAGGCTGCCAAGAATAAGCAGTACCAGCACGGGTTCCATCCAGTTCCTAATGGCGGCAAGTCGCCCCTTTGACTCTATAACTACATGATTTTCCATTTCTATCCTGCGGTTCATCTGTGCGTGTGTGGTTGTTTTTATGGTTGTAAACGGGCTGGGCCCAATAGAAAAAAGCCCTTGTCTTGCGACAAGGGCTTTTTGAATTGGCTCCTCCTACTGGACTTGAACCAGTGACATACGGATTAACAGTCCGCCGTTCTACCGACTGAACTAAGGAGGAATTGTACTTCGGAGACCAGATATCGCTATCTCATCAACCTTAATTGGTGCCCAGAGACGGAATCGAACCGCCGACACGGGGATTTTCAATCCCCTGCTCTACCGACTGAGCTATCTGGGCAAATGGTGCCGGCTACCGGAATCGAACTGGTGACCTACTGATTACAAGTCAGTTGCTCTACCTACTGAGCTAAGCCGGCACACTTTAAACCATTGTGCATGAACAAATTTTTTCTTTCATGGCACCAAAATTGGTGCCCAGAGACGGAATCGAACCGCCGACACGGGGATTTTCAATCCCCTGCTCTACCGACTGAGCTATCTGGGCGTGGGCGCTATTAAACGGATTTTAAGGCAGATGGTCAACGGGAAATTTCACTTTTTGTCTCGTTCGTCTCTTTTTTGCGCAACATCGTCCATTTCTGCCACTTCTTCGGCACAGGCCGCGCGTTTTCGCCCCCAGACTCTGGGTTCCTCCCCCTTGAGCAGGCGGGAGATGTTCTCGTGATGGCGGATCAGGATGAGGCAGGAGAGCAGCGAGACTGGCAGGGTGTATTCGGGTTTGAGCAGGTAGGTAAAGAGCGGCGTCAGCAGCACGGTAATGATGGAGGCCAGCGAGGAGTAGCCGCTCACCAGCAGCACCAGCAGCCAGGTACCAATCACGGCGCCCCCCATGGTAAAGCCGATGGGCATCATGGTCCCCAGTGCCGTGGCGACGCCTTTGCCACCGCGAAAATGAAAGAAGATGGGGTACATATGGCCGAGGCAGGCGGCGACCCCGATAAAGCCGAGGTAGACGGGTTTGATCTGCAGATACCAGGCGAGATAGACGGGCACAGTCCCCTTGAGCACATCGAGCAACAGCACCACCAGCGCCGCCATCCGGCCACCGAGGCGCAGCACATTGGTTGCCCCCGGATTGTGGGAGCCATGATCCCGCGGGTCGGGCAGACCGGTGCAGCGGGAGACCAGCACAGCACTGGATAGTGAACCACCCAGGTAGGCCAGAATAATCATCAAAATCGTCAGGGCCGTCATCTTGGTCGTTTTTACCACGATATGAATGGGGTATGATGCGGGCCACATACGCTGGCATGGGCCCATGCCCACCCAGAGCGCCTCGGCAAGCCTGTTGCCCGGCCAGCATCCCTGCGCTGTCATCACAGCCCATCAAGAGTAAAGAAGAAGTACAGTCATGGACAAGGTGTTTATTCGCGGACTCGAAGTTTTGACCACCATCGGTGTATATGAGTGGGAGAAGGGCATTCGCCAAAAGCTCCGTTTTGACCTCGAGATGGGGTTCGACAACCGCCCCGCGGCAGCAACCGACGACATCAATCTGGCACTGGATTATGCCGACCTCTCCAACAAGATTTGCGAGCATGTCAGCGGCAAGGTGGTCGAGCTGGTCGAGACCATGGCCGAGCAGGTCGCCATGCTGGTGCTCGCCGATGAGCGGGTACAGTGGGTCAAGGTGACCCTCACCAAGCCGGGTGCCGTGCCCAATGCCGCCGGGGTCGGCGTCGAGATCCTGCGCCATCGCGCGCCGGCCGCGAGCAGCAACTGATGACCACCATCTATATCAGCCTGGGCTCCAACATCGAGCGGGAGCGCCATATTCGCGCCGGGCTAGATGCCCTGCACGCCGAATTTGGCGAGCTGCGGGTCTCCCGGGTATTCGAAAGCGAAGCGGTCGGCTTCAACGGCCGCCCCTTCTACAACCTGGTGGCGGCTGCCGAGACCGATCTGCCACTGGCCACCGTCTGCCAGCGACTGCGGGCCATGGAGTTCGCCCACGGCCGCGAGCCGGATGCCAAGAAGTTCGCCCCGCGCACCCTGGATCTCGATCTGCTGCTCTATGGCGATCTGGTCTGCGACACCCCGCTGGTGCTGCCGCGCGGTGAAGTGCTCACCAACGCCTTCGTGCTCTGGCCGCTGGCCGAGCTGGCCCCCAAACTGCGCCACCCCGTCGATGGCCGCACCATGGGCGAGCTGTGGCAAGCCTATGACAAGGCCTCCCAGCAGCTGTGCCCCATTCCCTTTCACTGGGAAGCGTACGAATTGCAGCATCACTGATCAGCAAGGGCGCCTCACGGCGCCCTTGTTGTTTGCACGGACAGGGTTGCTTATCACGGATAAGAAAGTGTCATTGGGCCTGACCCTGCGAGGCTGGCAGGATAGCGCCCACTACAGGAGAACCCCATGCCACTCGATACCATTCACCACTTCAACTGCCAGCTGCTGGCCGAACTGCCCCACCAGCGCTATGAGCACGAGCCCATCCTCGACTACGCCACCGACGAAAAGGTCAAAGCCCGCCTCGGCTGGCAGGCGGAGTTCAGCAAGACCCTGTTTCTCAAGTTCAAGGATGGCCGCTTCGCCCTGCTGCTGACCCACAGGGAGGGACGGCTCGACAACAAGGCGGTCAAGGCCGCACTCGGTGCCAAGCCCTCCATCTGCACCGCCGAAGAGATGCAGGCGGAGATCGGCTGCCTGCCGGGGGCGGTCTGCCCCTTCCTGCCCCGCGCCGATATTCCGCTACTGGTGGATCCGCAACTGCTCAACCACACCGCCTTCACCTGGACTCCGGGCCACCCGGAGCAGACCTTTCTGCTGGCGACCAAACATCTGGCTGAGGTACTGGCGCAGCTTCCCTGCGAAGTCAGCTATCTGCCCGCGCCGACGGCGTAGCCCCATCGCGCGCCAGCTGGGCGAAGATCAGCGCCGCCAGCATGGAGAGCAGCCCGACACAGAGGTAGGTAAGATGGAACCCGGCCAGCCACTGGCCCTCGGCCACTAAGGTGCCCGCTGAGGTACCCGCCGAGAAGAGCCCGAGCAGGCTGGCGGCAATCGCCACCCCCAAACTCATGGAGAGCTGCATCACCACCGAGAGCAGACCGTTGCCACTGCTGGCCAGGGTCGGGCTGAGATCTTGCAGCGTGAGAGTGTTCATGGCAGAGAACTGCAGCGAGTTGATGGCGCCGAAGATCGCCAGCCAGCCCAGCAAGACCCCGTAGGGGAGCTGGTTGTCGATAAAGTAGAAGCTGGCGATCATCGCCCCCAGCAACAGGGTGTTGCCGATCAGAATGCGGCGATAGCCCACCCCGGGGATGAGCTTGTTCACCAGCGTCTTGGTCAGCATGGCGCCAATCACTGTGGGGATCATGGTCATCCCCGCCTTGCTCGGGGAGAAACCGAGCCCCAGCTGCAGAAACAGCGGGGTGAGGAAGGGCATGGCGCCGCTGCCGAGGCGGGCAAACAGGTTGCCCCAGATGCCGATGGCAAAGGTGGTGGTCTTGAACAGGTTCAGGCTAAAGAGCGGCTGCGGTGCATTGGCGGCATAGAGCCAGTAGCTCGCCATCGCCGCCAAGCCGAAGATCAGTGCAAACAGCGCCCAACCGGTGGAGATGCTGTGCTCCCCCAGCCCCTGCAAGCCGACCGACACCAGCACCATGCCAACGCTGAACATCACAAAGCCCTGCCAGTCGAACCGGGCGGTCTGCTGCCGCAGCTCCGGCATAAAGTGCCAGCTGGCGATAAAGCCGAGCAGCCCCACCGGCAGGTTGATGAGAAATACCCAGTGCCAGCTCGCCACTTCCACCAGCCAGCCACCGAGCGCCGGCCCCATCAGCGGGCCGAGCAGCCCCGGGATGGTGACAAACGACATCACCCGCAGCAGCTCGTGCTTGTCATAGACCCGCAGCACCGCCAACCGTCCCACCGGCATCAGCAGCGCACCGCCAATCCCCTGAAGCACACGGGCGGCCACCAGCATGGAGAGCGAATTGGAGGCGGCGCAGGCGAGCGAGCCGAGTGTAAAGAGCGAGATGGCGGCCAGATAGATGCGGCGGGTACCGAATCTGTCTGCCAGCCAGCCGGAGGCGGGAATAAGCAGGGCCACCGTCAACATGTAGGCGATCACCACCGACTGCATCTGCAGCGGGCTCTCCCCCAACGTCTCGGCCATGCTGGGCAGGGCGGTGTTGAGAATGGTGCCATCCAGTGCCTGCATAAAGAAACCGACCGCCGCCAGCAGGGGCAGCCACTTGCGCTGGGCCGGGGTCACCATGTTTGTGCTATCGGGCATGAGCCGCTATCTCCTCTTCAGATAAAAAATGACCCGCACGAAAGCGGGTCATATCAGCATGTCAGGCGTCCGGTTGGCCAAGCATGGCCTTGAGCCGCTCTTCGAGGCTGGGCTCGGGAGCCTTGAGCGTATCAAGGAACAACCGCTCTATCCCCGCCTTGTCCTGACTTTTCACGATAAACACCAGTCGGGACTGGGCCTTGCCCTCCGGCCAGTCGCCCAGCGCCTGCAGCGGATAGAGCTGGCCGTGGACACCGTGGATCACCACCGGCTGGCTCTCCCCCTCCAGCTGCAAGATCCCCTTGAGGCGCAGCAGGGCATCGCCGTATTGGGCCTGCACCGCATCGATGGCAGCCAGCAGACGAGAGGGCTTGAGCGGCTCGCCAATACGCAAAGAGAAACTCTCGATGTTGCCGTGCTCGAAGTGGGTGGGCGCAGCTGTGCCCACCTTGGCGGCGAACGGTTGCATCTTCGGCTGCATGGGTGATGCCAGCCCCTGCTTGGGGGATTCGGTGCGCAGCCAGGCCAGCAGCTGACGCACATCGCGCCCAGCCGCTTCGTTGTAGGCGCCCAGCTTCTCCAGCACCTTGGGCGAGAGCTCGCCATTGGTCACCTGCTGGATGGGGGCCGCAGGATTGAGGGCCACCAGCTGGGCTTCGACCCGCGCCAGCTGCTCGCCATCCACCAGATCCCCCTTGCTCACCACCAGCAGATCCGCCAGCGCCACCTGTTTCACCGCTTCATATTGAGCCGCCAGCTGCTGCTCGATATGGCCGGCATCCACCACGGTGACAGTGCCATCGAAGCGGTAACGCTGAGCGATAAAGCCCTCTTCGCGCAGGGTAAAAAGCACGGGAGCAGGATCTGCCAGACCGGTGGTCTCGATAATCAGCCGCTTGAACGGTTTGATCTTGCGCTGGATGGCCTTCATAAAGAGCCCCTGCAACGCCTCCACCAAAGAGCCCTGCACCGAGCAGCAGATGCAGCCGGAGTCAAGCAGCATCACCTGCTCATCCACCTGTTGCACCAGATGGTGATCCAGCCCCACCGAGCCGAACTCGTTGATCAGCACGGCGCACTCACCAAGCTCCGGCTGCTTGACCCAGTGGTTGAGCAAGGTGGTCTTGCCGCTGCCGAGAAAGCCGGTCAGCAGGGTCACTGGGATACGGGTATCTTGCATATCGGTCATGTCAGATCCTTACCGGTTGGCAAACAGGTCGCTTAGCCAGCGGTTTTCAAAGCGGCCGTGGGGGTCGAGCTCGGCTTTCAACGCCACGAAGTCGTTCCAGCGCGGCAGCAGGGCCGGGAAGTCGTAGAGATCCATCGCCAGATGCTTGCCGAAGTGGGGGATGCCGCCAAGCGGCGCCAGCAGTTGCTGCAGCTCGCGCATCTGCTCCATGGAGCCGTTGACGAAGGTGCCGTCCGCCGCCAGATAGACCAGAAAACCGATCCAGCAGACCGACTGGCCATAAGCGGCGCTGAGCCAGGCCTCGGAGGAGCCGGTGCAGCGCAGGATAAAGGGGTAGTGCAACACGCCGGGATTGGCCTGCTGCCACGCTTGCAGGGTCTCCAGCGCCTCGTTCATACGATGCAGCGGCACCGCCACCTCACAGTTGATCTGAGGGGCCGGGATCCCCTTGCAGAGAATTTGGTAGACGTTGCCCACCAGATCGGAGGCATCCTTGAAGCGACGCACCGTCTCGAAGTGCTCACCGGCCAGCGCCTCATCCTTGGTGTCTTTCGCCATCTTCTGCAAAGTGGCATCAATGGTGGCATTCATGCGGGCGTCGATATCACCCTCCAGCAGCAGCGGCTCGCTGCCGCCGGCGCGGTAACGGGCCACCTCCTCCTCGGAAGCGGGATCCACCAGCCAGATGTGGCTCTCGCCGGTCCAGGCAAACCACCAGCTCTTCACAAAGCCATGCTCACGGTTGAGCCGCTCGTTGTGCTCCAAGAGGAAGGGGTAATCGGTGGTGAACTTGGTGCAGCGCATGATGCGGTTCGGGACAGTGCGCAGGGTGACGTCGAGCAGGATGCCGAGCATCCCCATCCCCATCACGAAGGCGCCGAAGCGCAGGTCGGTGCGATCCACCCGGATGACGTCGCCATTGGCCAGCATCACCGTCATCGCCTCTACCGCATCGCAAAGGGCGGACTGGTGCAGCCCCTGACCGTGGGTGCCGGTGCTGAGGGAGCCGCCCAGGGTCTGGATGCCGATAACGCCCGGGGATGCGGGCAGCATCCGCTCCATGGCGATCAGCTCGGCATAAACGGTATCGAGCGGCGTACCCGCCTGATAGGTCACGGTATCGGCGGTTTTCGCCAACTGGCCGCGCAGGTGGTGCAAGTCCACCAGCAGCGCCTGACTGCCCTCGGTATAGACGCTGTGAATGGGTTCGAAAGAGAGGCCGGAGCCGATGAGGCGCAGCTTGCGCTCGGGGTGTTCCCGCAGCAGTTGCTGCAATTCGTCGCGGGTTTTCGGGCGCCACACCTGCTCCAGCGCACCGAGGGGATTGGTTCTCGACCAGTTGAACAGCACCTCCCGATTACCGATCGCCTTGATGCTGTGAAATGCCTGGAACTGAACCGTCATACCGCGCCTCATCTTTTACTGACGTCAAAATGAGCGCCGATTCTACCGAAAAGTGAGCCACAAGGCATGAAAAACAAGGCTATGTCCCAATTACGTGTTGCATGGGGTGCCCCAGCGCCTCATGCAAACATGCTTTGATATTCACGCCCCTCCCGTAACG
>NZ_JBSTYP010000097.1:0-10603 GCF_054052405.1 Aeromonas aquatilis
TGTGCGAAGGTGGCGGAATTGGTAGACGCGCTAGCTTCAGGTGTTAGTGCCCCCCGGGTGTGAGGGTTCGAGTCCCTCTCTTCGCACCATGCTTCTCCAGACAGCATGTAAATCAAAACTGGTAACACAATGTGCGAAGGTGGCGGAATTGGTAGACGCGCTAGCTTCAGGTGTTAGTGTCCCACGGATGTGAGGGTTCGAGTCCCTCTCTTCGCACCATGCTTTATCCAGACAGCATGTAAATCCAGACTGGAAACCCGAATGTGCGAAGGTGGCGGAATTGGTAGACGCGCTAGCTTCAGGTGTTAGTGCCCCCCGGGTGTGAGGGTTCGAGTCCCTCTCTTCGCACCATGTTTCTGACATGTAAACACAGAGCAATGCGCTCCAACCGCATTTAAAAACCAGCTGGAGAAAATCAGTGTGCGAAGGTGGCGGAATTGGTAGACGCGCTAGCTTCAGGTGTTAGTGTCCCACGGATGTGAGGGTTCGAGTCCCTCTCTTCGCACCATTCATTACGCAAAAGGCCCATCACGAAAGTGATGGGCCTTTTGTTTTTACTCCTTGTTATGGCTATGCTTTTGACGACTCCCCGCTCATCGTCATGCCAAGGAACGCATATGATACTGGATACCGACATTCACAACTTTTACGAACATCTGGTGCTCAAGGAGATTGAGAAACAGGGGCTGCAGCAAAAGCTCAATAGCGATCAGATGGCCGACCTCTGCTGCCTCACCCTCAACCAGCTTCCGGCCCACTATATTCGCCACAATGTCGACATGATCTACTTCCTGACCGACGCCAAGCGCACCGAAATGGAAAAGCTGGTGGTCGAATCGCTCAAGGTGGCGCAGCAGAAGATCAAGCAGGCTCCCGTCAAAAGCTCATAACCAGGGCTGCTGCCAGAGCAGGGTAACGATACCGGTCAACCCGGCCACTGGCAGCAAGATCAAGGCGGGGCGCAATCCGGGCTCCAGCATCACCCAGGCAGCCAGCAGAAAACCTACACTCCAGGTGCCGTACTCTTTATCCTGACCCCATGCGAGTACGGCCACCGCCACCAGCAACATCATCCCCCGCAATATCCAGCGCATTGTTTTCTCCCCAACCAACAATTGATAATAATTATCATCTGCATCTATTGGGGGTGCAAGTAGCGTCACAAGAAAGCTTCGTATGTGACCTTGTGTGTCAACAGGCCGCTCAAAAACGGGTTATGAGATCAACTAATTTGTGATTTTTTCAATCAAATGTGCATTTTTGCCAATTTGATGGGGCTTTAACCCGTCGGGTTTGTGGTAGATTGCGGCCTCTTTTTGGGTTGCCTCCTCGGGATCGATTTATCCACAGGACGAGAGGGAGTGACCTTGGCGAGCAAGAGTTTAGGAAGTATCTATGCAAAACCAACAAAACCACATCCGACTACCGGGCATGGCACAGGTGTTTGCCTGTCTGGCCATTTTCCTGGCCCTGGCATTCTCGTTCACCAGCGTGCTCGATCTGCCGATCCAGCTGGCGTTGTTCATCGCCTGGTTCGTCATCATGGGGCTTGGCATCAAACTCGGCCACGATTACAAATCCCTGGAACAGGCAGCCGTTGACGGCGTTGCCAAGGGGATGGGGGCCATCCTGATCCTGGTCTCCGTCGGTGCTCTGGTCGGCACCTGGATTGCTGGTGGCATAGTCCCCAGCATCATCTACTTCGGCCTCAAGGTGATCCACCCGTCCATCTTCCTGCTGGCAACCCTGATCATCTGCTCTCTGACCTCGCTGGCCACCGGCACCTCCTGGGGCTCTGCCGCCACCGCCGGTATCGCCATGATGGGGATCGGCCACAGCCTCGGCGTGCCTGCGCCGCTGGTAGCCGGTGCCGTGCTCTCCGGCGTCTATTTTGGTGACAAGCTCTCTCCGCTCTCCGACTCAGTAGTGCTGGCGTCCACCATGTCCAACGTCGACGTGGTGGAACACATCAAGGGGATGCTGCCTATCAGCCTGCTCTCTTATGTCATCACCGCCGTGCTGTTCACCGTGGTGGGCATGCAGTATTCGGGCAATGTCAGTCTGGAGCAGGTCAATCTGGTAATGGAGGCGCTCGACAACCAGTTCAATATCACCCCGCTGGCCATAGTCCCCGTGGTGCTGGTGCTGGGCCTGTTGGCCAATCGCAAGCCCGCCTTCCCTGTGATCAGCTTCGGCGCCCTGCTTGGCCTGATCTGGGCCATCGCCTTCCAGGGCATGGATCCGGTCAAGGCAATGCACTCGGCTTATAGTCCGTTTGCCATCACCTCCGGCATCGATTTTATCGACAACATTCTCGGTCGCGGCGGCATGGAGTCCATGCTGGGCTCGGTCGCGGTCATCATCTTCGGTCTCGGGTTTGGCGGCCTGCTGGAGAAGGTCGGTATTCTGGAAGTGATCGCCAGCGCCTTCGAGAAGCGCATCAATAGCGTCGGCAGCCTGACCAGCCACACCATCGGCACCGCGTTTCTGGCCAACGTGTTTGGCTCGGCCATGTATGTGTCGCTGATCCTGACTCCCAAGATCATGGCCAAGAACTACGACCGACTGGGGCTGGCGCGCAAGAACCTCTCTCGCAACGCCGAGTTTGGCGGCACCCTCACCTGCGGCATGGTGCCCTGGAGCGACAACGGCATCTTCATGGCCGGGGTTCTGGGGGTGGCAACCCTCGACTACCTGCCTTACATGTGGCTGAGCTTCACCTGCATCATTGTGACCATCACCCTCGCCTACATGGGCAAGGCAGTGAACCGGATCCCGCTGGTCGCGGCGGCAAGCTCCCGCTAAGCCATCCTGCAAACAACAAAGGCGCCATCGAGGCGCCTTTGTTGTTTCAGGGGGGATGCTGTTTTACCGTCATCCCAGAGCCCCCAAACAAAAACAGCCCTCGTTGCCGAGAGCCGTTTCATCAGACCGATAATACCGATCAGATGGAGAAGCTGGAGCCACAGCCACAGGTCGTGGTGGCATTGGGGTTAGTCACGGTGAAGCGTGAACCTTCCAGACCCTCGGTGTAATCCACACTGCCGCCTACCAGATATTGCAGGCTCATGGGATCGATCACCATGGTGACGCCATTCTTCTCGACTACGGTGTCCCCGTCGTTGATCTTCTCATCAAAGGTAAAGCCATACTGGAAACCGGAGCAGCCCCCACCCGTGATGTATACCCGCAGCTTGAGCTCGGGATTCTCTTCCTCGGTGATCAGGTTCTTCACCTTGTTGGCCGCCGCATCCGTCATCTGGATGGGCAGCGGGGCTTCTGCTACTGCACTCATTACTGACCTCACAACCATTAGATCCACAAACATGGAAACAGCGAAATTATCCAATACCCGACCATTCAGTTCAAGTATTCACCACGTTTAACCGGCCGCGGGAACCGGAGCAGGCGGTGCGGCGACCAGCGGCTTGATCACCTCACCCCACTCAACCAGCAGCTCTTGCGCCGGTTGCCTGCCGTCCTTGTTGATGGTGACACGGATCCGATCCGGCACAAAGCCTTCCGGCAACTGCCAATTCCCTTCCAGCAGCTGGAAATAACGCAAGGCATAACGCCACTCGCTCACCTTCATTCCGAGATCGCGACCGGTCAGCATCTTCGGCTTGTCGGCCAGACTCCCCTCGACCCGGATCTGCACCTGACCACGGAACAGCTCCCGCTTCTTGGCAGGCTGGGTCAGGGCGAGACGGTAGTGGTAACGACCGGGAATGCTGGTCTCCTGCAGGGTCAGGTTGTCGATCACTACCCCCACCTGTTCGCCGGTGGGGCGCATGATCCGCTCGAAAAAGGCCAGCTGGCGCTTGAGCTCCTGCACCTGCGCCTCCTGACTCTTCAGGGTGGTCTGCAACTGCTCAAAGGCCGCTTTCTGGGTCGCCAGCTTGGTATCTTTGACCCCCAATTCGGTCTTGAGCTGGCCGATAGCCTTGCCCTGACGATCCAGCGTCTCCTGCTGTACCACCAACAGACTGCTCTGGGCCAGCTCCTGGCGGTTACCGACAAAGTAACCAATGAGCCCGCCAACGGCTAACACGACCAATAACTTCAATAGATTGGACATAGCCCCTCATCCCGTTATCACGCCATTTACGGCAGCGCCTCTCCCTTCACTATACCGCCCTGACCGGGGCCAAAGGCGATAAAGGGAAAAATTAACTGGCCGTGGCGCTGCCATCACCCCGCTTTTGACGCGCGGCGAGCCGTAAAGTTCGCTCCAGGATCTGGGAATAGATCGGTCGGCCACCCAGCCACTGGGCAACCAGAGTCGCACCGACTGTGGTGATCATCATCGGCAGGATCAGCTGATAGTTGTCGGTCATCTCGGTAACCAGCACGATACCGGTGATGGGAGCACGCACGGTGGCAGCAAACAGCGCCCCCATTCCAGCGATGGCAAAGGCGCCGGGCTCGATGCCAAGCTCCGGAAACGCCGCATGAAACAGATGGCCAAACACCACGCCAAACAGGGTGCCCAACGCCAGGGTTGGCGCAAACACCCCGCCCGGGGCACCGGAGCAGAAGCAGATGAGGGTCGCGACCAGCCGCACCGAGAAGATAAGGAACAGGGTCGCCATCGCATACTCATCCCCCATCAGATGAGGAATAAGCTCGGTGCCGCCGCCCGTCACCGAGGGGGCAAACAGCGACAGCACGCCGAAAGTACCGGCAACCAGCATACCGATGGCGACGAAACGGTGGCGCTTGTTCTGATGCAACGCCAGATAGCCATCCTGACAGGCCAGCACCAGCTTGTTGAAGACAAAACCGAGCACCCCGAAGGTGGCTCCCATAAAAAGGAACAACCAGAGCGCCTTGAGGGCTGGCGCATCGTAGTGGGGCAGAGTGATCACCGCCCCCTGACCTTTCATGTTCTGCAGCATCAGGGTCGCCATAATGGCGGAGATCCCCACTGCTTTGATGGCCAGAAAGGAGTAACGAAACTGCGGCCGCATCTCCTCCATCACGAACAGGATGCCTGCCAGCGGCGCATTGAAGGCTGCCGCCAGACCGCCCGCCGCACCGGCGGCCAGCAGGGCGTGACCATGCTCCTTGGGTAGCCGGAAGATATCCGCCACCATCTTGCCAAGGTTGCCACCGATCTGCACCGAGGGCCCCTCCCGCCCCAGCACCATACCGGAGCTCAGGGTACAGATGCCGCCGAAGAACTTGACCGGCAACACTCGCCACCACCGCACCGGGCGCAGATCGTCCATCGCCCCCTCGATCTCGGGAATGCCGGAACCACCCGCTTCCGGGGCAAAGGTATGAGTGAGGAAGTAACCGACAAATCCCAACAAGGCGCTGAAGCCAAAGCCAAGCAGACCGAGCTGCCACCAGGGGCGGTCTGCCAGCAAGGCGATGCGTTGTTCTGCCAGCCAGTGGACACCCGATTCGAACAGGCCGCACACCAGTCCGGCCAGGGTGCCGACCAGCGCCGCCAGCAGCAGCACCAGCAAGGGCATCTTGTCTTGCCGGATAATGCGGGAAAGCGGCCCCCGCGAAGAGGTATCGGCTTCAGAGGAGAGAGCTTGTTGCGCCATCTTGTTACACCAACTTGGAAAAACCATATCGTCAGCTAGCTGAGATCAGGATCACCCGGCGCGTTGCTCGGCTGCCCAGGGCTGGGGCTTTCTGCTATAGTCGGCCCGTTAAATTTTTGTCACGGGAGCAGACCGAGAGTCCGAGTGGCGAGAGCGCAAAGCATACTCCTGATGCTCCGGCCTGCCGAGTCTCAATCGGCTGCAATCCCTTGTGTGACGACCAAAATCCCATTAAGGATGATCCATGTCAAAATCAGATCAGCTGTTTGAACAGGCCCGCCAGACCATTCCGGGTGGCGTCAACTCACCGGTCCGCGCCTTCAATGGGGTCGGCGGCACGCCCCGCTTCATCGATCACGCCGATGGCGCCTATCTCTATGATGTGGATGGTCAGGCCTATGTGGATTACATCGGCTCCTGGGGCCCCATGCTGCTGGGTCACAACCACCCGGCCATCAAGGCCGCCGTCATCAAGGCCGTTGAGAAAGGGCTGAGCTACGGTGCGCCGACCGAGATCGAAGTGCTGATGGCTGAGAAAGTGCGCCAGATCGTCCCCTCCATGGAGCAGGTGCGGATGGTCAACTCCGGCACCGAAGCCACCATGAGCGCCATTCGTCTGGCCCGTGGCTACACTGGCCGCGACAAGATCGTCAAATTCGAGGGCTGCTACCACGGCCACGCCGACTCCCTACTGGTCAAGGCCGGCTCCGGCGCCCTGACCCTGGGTCAGCCCAACAGCCCGGGCGTTCCGGCCGATTTCGCCAAGCACACCCTGACCTGCGTGTTCAACGATCTGGAGTCGGTACGTGAAGCCTTCACCCAGTACGGCAGCGAGATCGCCTGTATCATCGTCGAGCCGGTCGCAGGCAACATGAACTGCATCCCGCCGGTCCCCGGCTTCCTGGAAGGGCTGCGCGCCATCTGTGACGAGTTCGGCGCCCTGCTGATCCTGGACGAGGTGATGACCGGCTTCCGCGTCTCCCTGCGCGGTGCCCAGGGTCACTACAACATCGACCCGGATCTCACCACCCTTGGCAAGATCATCGGTGCCGGCATGCCTGTGGGCGCCTTCGGCGGCAAGAAGAAGGTGATGCAGCACATAGCACCGACCGGCCCTGTCTATCAGGCGGGTACTCTCTCCGGCAACCCGGTGGCCATGGCAGCCGGTCTGACCATGCTGGATCTGCTGCTGGAGCCGGGTCTCTATGAGCAGCTGAGCGCCAAAACAGCTCGTGTTGCCGAGGGACTGAAGGCGGCCGCAGCCAAACACGGTATCCCGCTCGCCATCAACTATGTGGGCGGCATGTTCGGCTTCTTCTTCACCGAAGAGAACGAAATCACCCGCTACGAGCAGGTCACTCGCTGCGATATGGAACGCTTCAAGCGCTTCTACCATCTCATGCTGGAAGAGGGCGTCTATCTGGCACCGAGCGCCTACGAGGCGGGCTTCCTGTCATTGGCTCACGGCGACAAGGAGATCGAACATACCTTGGCTGCCGCCGAGCGCAGCTTCGCCAAGCTGGCTGGCTAAATCGCCACTGGTTGTCGCAAAGGGCCCGTCACGGGCCCTTTTCTATTACAGAGAGTCCATCACCACACAGGGCGGCAATACGCCCATTTCTGGTGCATTACCCCCTCGTCATCCACCGATTTGTCATCCTCTGGTGCAACTTGCCCCGCCATCCCTGTCATAAAGCAGGCCCACTATTTGCACATTCACCACAAGAGCCCACGTCACCGAGGTCCATATGGCAGAGATGAGCCCCATCGATGTGCTGCGGCGCTATCAGGAGTATCAGGAGGAGTTGACCCCGCTACTGCAGGGGCTGCTCAGCACCCCCCTTGCCTCGCTCAAGGGGTATCCCTTTGTGGTCAGCATTGACCACTATCAGGGGCCGATGTGCATCCAGCCTGCGGCACCGGCCGCCCATAACCGGTTGCACCTTATCGTGCAGGGGCAAGGACGGGAGATCACCGTCTGTCTGAATCAGCTGATTGGCTGGTTGATGGGGGACAGGGAGCGCCGCCGCGCCATGCCCTGGTTCAAGGCGGTCTATGTGGTGCTCAGCATGGCGCTGTTTTTGATCGTCGCCACCCTGATCTGGCACGGGCTGGAGCAGCTCTACCAGCTATTGTGCGGCGAGCAGCAGAACCAGCTCGGCGCCTTTAGCGCCATCATCTTCCTGACACTGGCACTGGCGGTGTTCGATCTGGGCAAGACCATTCTGGAAGAGGAGGTACTGCTGCATAAGGATATCTTCCGCCACAGCGCCATTCGCCGCACCATCACCCGCTTTATCGCCGCCATTCTGATCGCGGTCTCCATCGAGGGGCTGTTGCTGCTGTTCAAAGGCTCGCTCGGCCAGAGCGAGCTGCTCTGGCCAGCGGTCGGAGTGATGGGGTGTGCGGTGGGTTTGCTGCTGGCGCTTGGCCTCTATGTCTTTCTGGGGGCCAAGGCCGAAGCGGCACTGGTACAGGCTAGCCTGCGCTCTCCACCGTCAGCTGCACAGGGGAGCGACGCGCCGCCCGCCAAGAGGCGTACATGGTCCAGGAGGTATAGATGACGATAAAGGCAACCAGCCACTTCAGCATCTCCATATCCATCGATTTGACCAGCATGGCGGCCAGCACCACACCGATGGGGCCAAAGATGGCTACCGCCAGCACCGCCTTGGCATCGAACGCCCCTTTGCGGATAAAGGTGCCTGCGGAGAAGACGCTAAGCACGGCGGTGGAGCCCATCATGATGGGAAACGCCGCCAGCGGGTTCATCCCCAGCAGATAAACCAGCGTCATGCAGGGGGCAAACAGGCCGATACCGACATTCATCAGCACCCCGAAGATGAAGTTGCCAAGCAGGGCGATCGCCAACTTGTAGCCGCTGAGCCCCATCGCATCGCCGCCTACAGGGAAAAGCCCCAGCAGACCGGCAAAGATAAGCCCTGCAACGACCAGTAAGGAGATAGCCATCACCAACCGGATGGTCTGCCGATCAAACGAGGCCACATGACGAGCGCCCCAGGCCGCGCCAGCTGCGGCGGCCATCATCATGCTGATCAGCGTCAGCGGCTCCACTGCGACTGCGCCGACGAAGATCAGCGACTGAGTCACGGTTGGCAGCACGCACTGCCCATTGAGGGTACCCGGCAGCACCCGATCATCGATCAGCTTGAACTGCTTGTAGCAGGCGGCCTTTACCGCAAAGCTGCCCACCCCCAGGGTATCGAGGAAGTTGGCAACCCCACCGATCAACGCCACCGGCCAGAAGGGGGTCGCCTCAAAGGATCCACTCTGCTTCTTCCGCCAGCAAGCTTGCACCAGCATGAAGATGAATACGAGGCCTCCGGCTATAAAAACCAGCCGTAAAATATCAACTAACATAGGGGTTTCTCCTGCAACGGGCGGCGATTCTAAGGCAAGCAGCAGAAAAAATCTTGACCGGAATTAAGCAATGCTCACGACACACCTCTGCGAGGCGAAATATTTATCATTAGACTCCGAACGGCTCTGCTAATACTTGTTACTGAGGCCAACAGGCCGGGTCCTGAGCACGTTGTTATGGTCCTTTCGCGACGACCACTTGTGCCAAAGGACATAATAAAAAAGAGGGCCGGTAGTGATACCGACCCTCTTTCTGTATCTGGCCGGGGCGCTGGGCCCTCGACCATGACAACTGCTTATTGAATGCTCTTGCCGGCACGCACGTCCTTGATAAACCCCTTCAGGCTGGCCAGATCACGGGGGGCACCGCGCAGGATCTGATCACCAATGATGAAGGCCGGGGTACCGGAGATACCGAGCGCTTCAGCCAACGCACGGTTGGTACCTAGGTTCTGATCAATGCTGCCATCCTTGATCTTGGCTTCCACCTTGCTCCAGTCCACACCGGCCGCCACTGCCAACTGCTTGACCTGTGCTTCATCTGCAAGCGGGCCCTGATGGCTATAGAGCTTCTCGTGGAACGCCTGGTATTTGTCAGGCTGACCCAGCTGGACCGCCAACGCAGCACGGGCAGCGAAGTAGGAGGAATCGCTCAGAATCGGGAACTGCTTGTAGATGTATCGGATGTCTTTGTCTTCCGACATCAGCTGCTTGACCAGCGGATGGGCCCGCTTGCAGTAACCGCAGTTGTAATCGAAAAACTCCACAATGGTCAGAGATGCCTTCGGATTCCCCATCTCGGGATCCTGATTGGCATAAAGCTGCTTGGAGTGAGCCTTGATCAGCGCCTTGTCACTCTCGGCCTGCTGGCTCTCCTGCTTGGCACGCAGGGCATTGGACATCTCGACCAGGATCTCGGGGTTCTTGACCAGATAGTCGCGAACGATTTGCTCGACATCGCTTTTGGTCAGCTCGCTTGCATGTACCGGCGTCGCCAGCAGGGTCACACCAGCCAGCGCGCAAAACAGGGCATTTTTAATAGTCATAACGTTATCTTGCAGAGGATATGATAGAGGCCACTATAGTGGTTGAGTCTGTTTTCAAGTCAAGTTATCTGGCTAAAAAAGCGCTTGATACGCTCTGATTGCCACTTTTTCATATCATTTCGCGCAATTAACCAGCAATCAAACCGGACGGGGATTTACAAGCCGGAGCAGCATGGTAATATTCGCCGCACTGCTGCGGAGGGGTGGCAGAGCGGCTGAATGCACCGGTCTTGAAAACCGGCGATGGGCGACCATCCGTGGGTTCAAATCCCACCTCCTCCGCCATCTATTCCGAGCCCATGCAACGCAAGTTGCGTGGGCTTTTTTATCCCTTCTCTATATTCCATCACTTTACCTTTCGTGGCGCTTCATATGCCGCCTCAGTTTGCCAGTGCCCCTCCCTCAGGCAAGAGTCACGGTTCAGTGGCTTCTGGATGCTGAAAACACCAAAGCCCGGTCTGATGACCGGGCTTTGGTGTCTATTCTGGCGTGCAACGCCGTGGCCAACGTGCAAATTTTCCATAGCAAAAAGGCCTTCCCAAATGGGAAGGCCTTTCAAATTAGTGGCGGAGCGGACGGGACTCGAACCCGCGACCCCCGGCGTGACAGGCCGGTATT
>NZ_JBSTYP010000098.1:0-10586 GCF_054052405.1 Aeromonas aquatilis
TGGTGAATAGTGTTCTCTCGATTTCATTCAATACCCCCGATTGTCTCATCGTAACAATCGGGACTGTCTGTGAAAATCAGGATACCTCACCATCAAGCCTACGGACTGACCAAGACACAAGGGGCCATCATGAGCGCCTGCACCACCCCGCTCGCTAATAGCCCCCAAGGCCAAGATGCTAGCCAGAAGGAAGGGGCTGAAATTGTCACGCTTCATCCACTTCACCACAACGATGAGGCTAAAGAACAGGTGCTACCGGCTGGATTCGAGATCAAGGGGGATCGCCTTTGTGTGTGGGAGCTAGTGGGGCGGGGAGACAATACCCGGCAAGAGTTGGTGCCCATATCAAGCCCGGTGCAAGTATTGGCTGAAACCAGTGATGAACATGGTCGGGGCTATGGCCGTCTGCTGGAGTGGCAAGATAGCGCCGGACGGACGCGCCGCTGGGCAATGCCTGTCCGTTCGTTGGTGCCGCGCAATGGTGAAGAGGTCTTTACTGCACTGTTAGATGCAGGCTTGCCATTTATTGAGTTGGGCCACAAACGCAAGCTGGCCGAGTATCTGATGGCTTGCCAGCCAGAGAGGCGGATCACCTGTGTAGAGCGTACCGGCTGGCATGGTAATGCCTATGTGCTGCCACAAGGGGCGATAGGGCCAGATGCCGAGGGTGTGATCCTACAAACGGCTGGATACGCAGCCAGTGACTTTACCGAACGTGGCACCTTGGCCGAATGGCAACTGGGAGTTGCTGCGCTGGCAGTGGGGAACTCCCGACTTTGCTTTGCCCTGTCACTGGCATTCGCAGCCCCACTGCTCACGTTGGTGGGAATGGAAGGCGGTGGCTTTCATCTCAAGGGGGAAAGCACAGACGGCAAAACGACCATCATGAAGGCCGCCGCCAGTGTTTACGGCAATCCTGACCGTTATAGCCAAACTTGGCGAGCAACCGGTAACGCGATTGAGGGGATCGCCAGTCGGCGCAATGATGCCCTGCTTTGTTTGGATGAACTGGGGGAGTTGGATGGCAAAGAGGCCGGGCAAGTGGCCTATATGCTGGCTAACGGACAAGGCAAGGGTCGGAGCAAGCAGGATGGGGAGTTGAGGGAGCGCAAGGCATGGCGCTTGCTGTATCTCTCCACGGGTGAATTGAGCCTTGAGGATCATGCCGCCAGTGCAGGTCAGCGAACCCAAGCCGGGATGGAAGTACGTACCATCCAGATCCCGAGCAACACCGGGCACCATGGGGCGTTTGAATGGTTGCATGGCATGGAAGGCGGACGCCTCTTTGCCGATACCCTCAAGACCAACGCAGATCGCCAGCATGGCACCGCCTTTCGAGCCTTAGTGGAAGGGCTGGCCATCGATCTGGATACACACCGCGAACGCTTGGCTAGCGAAATCAAACGCCTTGCCAGCGAGCTAACACCAAAGGGGGCTGGCAACCAAGTAGGACGAGCCATCAACCGATTCGCGCTGGTGGCTGCTGCCGGTGAACTGGCGACCCAACTTGGCGTAACGGGCTGGCCAGAGGGCGAGGCGATCCGGGCGGCGCGGGTTTGCCTCAAGGCGTGGCTGATGGAACGGGGCCATCTTGGCAACAAGGAAGACACCACCACCTTGGAGCAGGTACGCAGATTTATCACCGCCCATCAGCACAGTCGTTTTGCTGACTGGTTCGATGCCAGCCATCGTCCGGCCAATATGGTGGGCTATCGAAAGGCGGATGCTGATGGGGTGAGCTTCTTTGTGTTGCCGCCCGGCTGGGCAGAGCTCACCAAAGGACGCGATCCCAAACGTGCGGCGCACCTGTGTCTTGAGGCGGGTTATCTACTGACAGGCAAGGACAAGAAGCGACTACAGCGCAAGGCAAGACTACCGGGTATGAGTGGAGCAGTGTGGGTGTACTTGCTGACCGAACGCGTGTTGGCCGATCCCGCCGAGGAACAAGAATACGTGTGAAGCCAGCCAGAAGGAGGCCGAGGGTTACCGAGTCCGGCCATTTTCCCCAGCCTTGTGTACGCACGTAAAGAACACGCTAAAAGCGGTGGGCACAGTGGGAACAAAACCTCTCGATGAGACGGAAAGCCTTTTATGGCAAGGGATTGAGCTGTTCCCCTACACACGAATGTGGAGTGGGTACAAGGTGGGAACAATGGGAACAGAAGACCAAATATTGAAGTTGTTCCCACCTGTTCCCAAGAGATCTGTGAAGTTGTGGGTACAAACAAAACCAGTAATGACGCGGGTTAGCAGATATTGTTCCCGCATTCTCACCGTTCCCACTGTTTTTCTAAGACATATAGAGCAAACCGCAACTCAAAGCCTCACTTTAACAACAATGTCGTATGGAGATTAACTAACGAACAGCGTCCCCCCCGACATTCAACGAAAGAGGTAGCATCTCTGGCTAGCAGATTGTTATCTGGTTGCAGAACAATGAGCTTAGTGCAGCAAAAGTGATCACCACTCCGATGAATAGGGGCAAACTGATCGCCAAAGTGATCGTCAAAGTGATCGCGTGATCACTTCCAACGCAGTGACAACCAAATCAACCGCGCAATAAAAGCAACTAAATATCAATTACTTATATATAAACCAAGATGAGCAATTACGCGTAATGATCAGACCAAAGCCGTAAAACCAAAAATCCTAAACAGCTAAATCAGCATTTTCAAAAAAACCAAGACCTGACAGAACTGATCGTCAGCCCCCAGTCCAGCAACCCCCACCGACAAGCGAGCCAAATAGCGGGTGACCTCTCATTCGTCGCAATAACATCGCTCCAAAGGCATCCATAGCGGTTTATGGCATCCGGGCAAGGCGGTAGAATGGCCGCCAACTCAATCCATTAGCAATAAGCGCACCTGTGACCGGCGCTTATGCCCATGCTTTACCCGGATGCCTTTCATGTTTGATCAAGCCTTCAAAAATATCGACGACGCCCTGCACAAAGAGTCGGGCTGCAGCTCTGAACTGGATTACACCGAACAGACCTCCTGGCTGTTATTCCTCAAGTACCTCGACGCACTGGAGCAGGACAAAGAGAGCGAAGCGCTGTTGGAAGGCAAGGCCTATACCCCAATCCTGCTGCCCCGCTATCGCTGGTCGAGCTGGGCCGCCCCTAAGGGTGCCGATGGCAAGATTGACCACAACATGGCCATGACAGGCGATGATCTGGTGGAGTTCGTCGATAACGAGCTGTTCGCCTATCTGGAAGGGTTCAAGCAACGGGCAAGCGGGCCGGATACCATCGAATACAAGATTGGCGAGATTTTCGGCGAGATTCAGAACAAGATCCGCAGCGGCTACACCCTGCGCGATATCATCGACTACATCGACGAGCTGCGCTTTCGCTCCCAGGTGGAAAAACACGAGCTGTCGGCCCTCTATGAAGAGAAGATCAAGCGGATGGGCAACGCCGGGCGCAATGGCGGCGAATACTACACCCCTCGCCCGCTGATCCGGGCCATGATTGCGGTGATCAAGCCGCGCATAGGCGAGCGGATCTATGATGGTGCCTGTGGCTCGGCTGGCTTCTTGTGTGAAGCCCACGATTACCTGAGCGCCACACCGGGTCTGACTACCGACGATCTGGCCACTCTGCAGACCCGCACCTTCTACGGCAAGGAGAAGAAGAGCCTCGCCTACGTCATAGCTATCATGAACATGATTTTGCATGGCATCGAAGCGCCCAATATCCAGCACACCAACACCCTGGCCGAGAACTTGAGCGATATTCAGGACAAAGACCGGATGGAGGTGATCCTTGCCAACCCACCGTTTGGCGGCAAGGAGCGCAAGGAGGTACAGCAGAACTTCCCTATTCGCACCGGCGAAACCGCATTTTTGTTTCTGCAGCACTTTATCAAGATGCTAAAAGTGGGCGGCCGTGCTGCCATCGTTATCAAGAACACCTTCCTCTCCAATACCGATAACGCCTCGGCGGCGCTGCGTAAATTGCTGCTGGAGAGCTGCAACCTGCACACGGTACTGGATTGCCCGGGCGGCACCTTCCAGGGGGCCGGGGTGAAAACCGTGGTGCTGTTCTTTACCAAGGGTGAACCGACCCGCAAGGTGTGGTTCTATCAGCTCGCTCCGGGCCGCAATATGGGCAAAACCAACCCGCTTAATGACGACGATCTGAAAGAGTTTGTCGAACTGCAGGCCAGCTTTGCCGACTCGGCCAACAGCTGGAGCCTGGACGTTGCCGAGATCGACACCAGCAGCTATGACCTGTCGGTGAAAAATCCTAGCGGCGGAGAAGAAGTGGTGCATCGCAGCCCGAGCGAGATTATGGATGAGATCGCGCTACTGGATGCCGAAAGCACCGAGCTGCTGGCCACTATTCGGGGGCTGGTATGAAGGCAGGGTGGAAGCTAGAAAAGCTTGGTGATGTGTGTGACATCATAATGGGCCAAAGTCCAGATGGTAAAAGCTACAATTCAGTTGGACAAGGTGTACCGCTTATTAACGGACCTGTCGAGTTTAGTAATGGTTCATTTGGTGAAACTGTTCGCTCAAAATTTACAACTCAACCAACGAAGCTTTGCAAAGAAGGCGATCTTATTCTTTGTGTCCGAGGATCTACAACTGGACGGATGAATATCGCTGGTTTCGATGCATGTATCGGGCGCGGTGTAGCTGCTATTAGAGCGAAACAGTTTCAACCATGGATTAATTACTTTGTCAGCTCAAAGCGTGATGAAATTCACGGTAAAGGAACAGGAGCTACTTTTCCTAACGTGTCAGGAACAATGCTGGCAAATTTTGAGTTATTGATGCCTCAGCTCCCAGAACAGCAACGGATCGTCGCCATTCTCGACGAGGCCTTTGAAGCGATCGCGGCAGCACGCGCCAATGCCGAGCACAACCGTCAGAATGCACGAGCCCTGTTTGAAAGCTATCTCCAGTCGGTGTTTAGCCAACGCGGTGATGGGTGGATAAAGAAACCATTATCCAAGCTTTGTGATATAAAACATGGTTTTGCTTTCAAAAGTGAATACTTCACAAATGAAGGTGGTTATACCTTGCTCACTCCAGGGAATTTTTTTGAAACGGGCGGGTATCGTGATCGTGGTGATAAACAGAAATTCTATAGTGGGGATATTCCTCAAGGTTTCCTCCTTGAAGCAGGAGATTTACTGGTCGCAATGACTGAACAAGCGGCAGGCCTACTTGGCAGTCCCATCATTGTTCCTAGCCAAGGAAAATTCCTTCATAATCAGCGACTAGGCTTGGTAAGCGGTAAGCCCGGCATACCTTGGCTAAATGAATTTTTCTTTCATGTATTTAATACTCAGGCAGTACGCCAAGCTATTCATGAAAGTGCGTCAGGGGCGAAAGTTCGCCATACATCCCCCACTAAGATTGGTGCTGTAACTGTTGCATTCCCTGCGTCAATAGAAGAACAAAAAGCTATCGTCGCTACATTGGACACACTCACAATCGAAACACAACGTCTCGAATCCCTCTACCAACGCAAGATTGCCGCACTGGACGAACTAAAACAGTCCCTACTGCAGCAAGCATTTAGCGGCCATTTGTAAACCCGTGATACCTTGATGATCTATGACATTTTCGACTGATATGGCAGGAGATAAACCATGACCCGTATGCGTATCAAGCACTTTGGCCCCATCGGCCCGGGCCGCTTGGATAACGATGGCTGGATCGACTTTAAGCCTGTCACCCTGTTTATTGGCAACCAGGGGGCGGGTAAAAGCACTGTGGCAAAGCTGTTTGCCACCTTCTGCTGGATTGAGAAGGCCCTAGTGCGCGGTGACTTTGAGAAGAAGTGGTTTGAACGCAAAGGCCGTTTCAAAAACAAGTTTTTGGGCTACCACCGGTTGGAAAACTATCAAAAAGGCGAGACAAGCATTGAATATGAAGGTGACGCCTACGCCATCAGTTACGCTGGTGGTCAACTGAGCATCCGCGAATTATCAAGTCAACAGTATGCGCTCCCCCAAGTGATGTATGTACCGGCAGAACGCAACTTTATCTCTTATGTGCGTCACACAAGGGAACTGAAACTATCCTCTGAATCGTTACAAGAGTTTCTGACGGCGTTCGATCAGGCCAAGCAGAGCCTGCGGGGGTCGATGACATTACCCATCAATAACATCGAGATCGAATACGACAAGCTCAACGATATTATCAACCTCAGGGGGCAAGGCCATAAGGTACGGCTAACTGACGCGGCGAGCGGCTTCCAATCGTTCGTGCCGGTCTATCTGGTCAGCCAGCATCTGGCCAACTTGGTACAAACCCAGAGCAAAAATGATCAGCCAGCGATGAGCACTGATGAGATGACGCGCTTTAAAAAAGCGGTGGCCAGCATTTTTGCCAATGACATCCTGACCGATGAGCAAAAACGAGTGGCGATGTCTGTACTCTCCAATCGGTTTAACAAGACGGCATTTATCAATATCGTCGAAGAACCGGAGCAAAACTTGTTCCCCTCGTCCCAATGGGAGCTGCTCAAAAATCTGCTGGCTTTTAACCATCAAGGGCCCCAGAACCAACTAGTACTGACCACCCATAGCCCTTATATCGTTAATTATCTAAGCCTCGCGATTCAGGGCAGGCAGTTACAACAACGGATGCAGGCCGCTGGTCGAATAGACCTCCTGCCCGAGCTTTACCAGCTTATCCCTGAGTCGGCGTTACTGGTGGCCGACGAGGTGGCGATTTATCAATGCGATGAGCAAGAGGGTCGCATTAGTCAGCTCGATTGTTATGAGGGCATCCCCTCCGATCAGAACTTGCTCAACGATTGGCTACGGATGGGCAACAGCTTGTTCGATCAGTTACTGCAATTGGAAGAGGCCATCTAAATGGATTTTTTCAATCCCAATTGCCAGCAAGGGCCATACAGTGACTCGCTGTTTGGAGTATGCGATGACCAGGACACCACCCCCGCCTATATCGATACCCAAGACCCGGACAAGTGGGTCGCGAGAGTGGAAAATCCGGCAGAGCGGGCAGTGACTTTTACCGCTATCGACAAGTGTGTAATCCAGGATGATGAGGAACGAGGCAGGGGCCGATGTGATGGCATGCTGACCTCTGATGGCTTGCTCTATTTGGTCGAGTTAAAAGACCAAGGCCCTGGTTGGCAATCACATGCTATCGAGCAACTGAAATCCACTATTAATTTTCTGCGCTTCCACCATGATTTGTCAGGCTTTCGTCAAAAGAAGGCATTTGCTTGTAATAAAAGGCATCGACACCGTGGATTTGTAGAGATTGACCACGAAGTAAAACTGCGGTTCTTCCGCGAGTATGGTTTTCGCCTCGATGTGCAGACGACGATCAAGCTACCTGAGTAGCCAATAACACAGATCATTTCTTGATTGGGTTTTCATTGGATAGCTTAGCGGGATGACAACGCTGCTGCTCCCGAGGATGACTCGGCAGTTGGCTATAGAGACAGGGAGAGAACGTGAAGAACGAAGCAGAAACCCGCAGCGACCATATCGACCCCATGCTGGTAGCCGCTGGCTGGGGCGTCACCCCGGGCAGCCGCATTCGCCGCGAGTACCCGATCACCCTGGGGCGATTGGAAGGCAATGGTAAACGGGGAAAGCCTCTCTCGGCTGACTATGTGCTGGAGTATCGCAATACCAAGCTGGCAGTAATCGAGGCCAAGGCTTGGGACAAGCCGCTCACCGCCGGGGTGGGTCAGGCCAAGGATTACGCCAGCAAGCTTGCCATCCGCTTTACCTATTCGAGCAATGGCCAGGGTATCTATGCCATCGACATGGAGACCGGCAAGGAGGGAGAGACCCTAACCTTCCCGAGCCCGGATGAGCTGTGGAATGCCACCTTTGCGGTGCAAAATTGCTGGTGGGATCGCTTCACTGCCGTACCTTTTGAAGACAAAGGCGGCTACTGGCAGGGGCGTTACTATCAGGATATCGCCATCGAGCGGGTATTGAAGGCCATCAGCCAAGGACAAGATCGCATTCTGCTGACCCTGGCAACTGGCACCGGCAAGACTTTTATTGCCTTCCAGTTGGCCTGGAAGCTGTTTCATAGTCGCTGGAACATCAATGACTGGAAGAGCGAAGGTGAACCGGCCCGCCGCCCCCGCATTCTGTTTCTGGCAGACCGCAATATCTTGGCCAATCAGGCGTTCAACAGTTTCTCTGCCTTCCCGGAAGATGCTCTGGTGCGGATCTCCCCCGATGAGATCAGAAAGAAAGGTCGCGCCCCCAAGAATGGCAATATCTTCTTCACCATCTTCCAGACCTTTATGACTGGCACCGATACCGAGGGCAAACCAGCCCCGGTATTTGGTGACTACCCCGCCGATTTCTTCGATCTCATCATCATCGACGAGTGCCACCGGGGGGGTGCCAACGATGAGGGCAACTGGCGGGATATCCTCAACTACTTCAAACCTGCCGTACAACTAGGGCTGACCGCAACCCCCAAGCGTAAGGATAACGTCGATACCTATGCCTACTTTGGCGAGCCGGTTTATAGTTATTCCCTCAAAGAGGGGATCAACGATGGTTACCTGACACCGTTTCGGGTGCGCCAACATGCCACCACACTGGATGAGTACATCTACACCTCTGATGACAAGGTGATTCAGGGAGAAGTAGAACGAGGTCGGGTTTACACCGAGCAGGATATGAACCGCATCATCGAGATCGGCGCCCGCGAGAAAAAACGGGTCGAGATCTTTATGAAGGAGATAGACCAGCGCCAGAAGGCCATCGTGTTCTGTGCCACCCAGGATCATGCGCTGGCGGTGCGAGATCTCATCAACCAGATGAAAAAGAGCAAACACCCCGACTATTGCCACCGGGTCACCGCCGACGACGGTGCGCTGGGCGAGCAGTGGTTGCGCGATTTTCAGGATAACGAGAAATCGATCCCGACTATCCTGACCACCTCACAAAAGCTCTCTACCGGCGTCGATGCCCGCAATGTGCGCAATATCGTATTGATGCGCCCGGTTAACTCGATGATCGAGTTTAAACAGATCATCGGCAGAGGCACCCGGCTGTGTGATGGCAAGGATTACTTCACCCTGCATGACTTTGTAAAAGCCCATCACCACTTTAGCGACCCGGAGTGGGATGGTGAGCCCCTGCCAGCCGAGGTATGTGAACGCTGCGGCACCTCTCCTTGCTCCTGCGAGAAAGTACCGCCCAAACCATGCAAGGTCTGTGGCGAGCGCCCTTGTGTCTGTCTGAAAGAGCCTGAGCCCGAGTATCAGTGCGAGGTGTGCGGCAATAAGCCCTGCACCTGTCAGAAGAAAGATAAGATCAAGATTGAACTGGCAGACGGCAAGGCCCGCAAGATCCAACACATGAGCGCCACCAGCTTCTGGCACCCGGATGGTACGCCGATGTCAGCCGCCGAATTTATGGACGAGCTGTTTGGCAAGTTGCCCGAGTTTTTCAAGGATGAAGACGAGCTGCGCGCGCTCTGGAGTGAACCGGGCACCCGCAAAAAGCTGCTTGATGGTCTGGCAGAGAAAGGGTTTGGCATTGACCAACTGACCGAGATGCAGAAGGTAATCGAGGCCGAGCAGAGCGACCTGTTTGATGTGCTGGCTTACGTGGCCTATGCCGATGATCCCATGACCCGGGAAGAGCGAGCCACGCAAGCAGAGGCCATGCTGAGCCAGGAGTTTGACAGCAAGCAGCAAGCCTTCTTGAGTTTCGTGCTGGGCCACTATGTCAAAGAGGGGGTGAACGAACTGGATGACACCAAGCTGGGGCCACTACTCAAACTCAAATACAACAACGCTCTGGCGGATGCCTTTGCCGAGTTGGGCACTCCTGATGCTGTACGCAGCGCCTTCGTCGGCTTCCAGAAGTATCTCTATCGGGGGCAGTGACAGGAATGAGCGGTGTTGGTGCATAAATGGCCATAAACAGCCGGGGGATTTGAACCCTCGTCCAGGCGAAGGATAAGAGGTGATTGAATGTTCTGGATGCCCCTTTAAGAGGAGGTGGTTTCGCAATATGTACCACCACAAGTACCACCATCACCTCAAGCAAGAAACTCAAACGCAATAAAATCAAAAGCTTGGTGAGTTAAGTCAGAGACCCCAGGGCCACCAAATTGAAAAAGGCCGCTCATCATGAGCGGCCTTTTTGCATCTGCGGGTCGGGCAATGTCCCGTGATAAGCTCGAGGAGGCCATAGAAAAGGCTATGTCCCAATTACGTGTTGCATGGGGTATCCCAGCGCCTCATGCAAACACGTTTTGATATTCACTTCCCTTCCGTAACGCTCCAGCATCCTGCGCCAACCCAGGTAGTTCTTCAGGTAGTGCGTCGCTACACCATGGAAACGCACCATCCACTCTTTTAACCGATGGTGATACCCGTTCACGTGCTGAATGTGATACGCGCCGGCCACTCGCTCACCCTGACGATTACGTACCACTTGATGCGTCACGCCCTGTACTTTGCTGAAGCTGGCATACACACCCGCACCATCGCTACACAGCACGGCATCCGGCGAAACAAGCTGAGGTGTCCTGACAAGATCGGACAGTCCCGGATCAAGCAGCCTGAGCAGTTCTCCAATACCTCTTGTTAAACTCCGCCGGGCTGACAT
>NZ_JBSTYP010000099.1:0-10543 GCF_054052405.1 Aeromonas aquatilis
AGACATAGCCGAGCTCATCGATCGCCTTGAGTACCCGCTGGCGGGTATGTTCCGAAATCCGTCCCTTGTTGCGCAGGGTCATGGAGACGGTCGCGGTAGATACCCCCAGGTGGCGGGCAATATCGGCAACGGTCACATTGCTCATGAGGTGTCTCCTGTCATGGTAATGAGGGTAAGGGTATATCGATTAACCTTGCTGATTGATTTGGCATTAATAAAAGTGAGTCATTGGTCACAAATAACCCGCCAAGTGGTGAGCGAACAGTCGATTCTTTGAGGTTAATCTTGTTTATCAGGTTGGGGTTAATGGGTTAATCGATTTATCTTTCTTGCAGATATCAGCGAGAGAGCAGGCCAATGATTCATTCGAGTTATGTATCCAATTACGACAAGTATCCCGAAATTGCGGTTGCCGGATATGAAGATGCCGCCTGTGCGGGGTGGGACGCGATTGCCCGGCACCTGCTGGCCAAAGTGAACGGGCAGGACAGGGCGAAAGTGGTGCTGGTGATCGACTGCTACCACGGCGTGGATCAGGTTGAGCTGCGCACTCAGCTGTTGGAGGAACTTGGGCCCCACACGCTCATCGATGTGGAGCAGGCGCGTCTGCCCGAGCCCACCGTGCTGGATATGCTTGAACGCTTCATCACCGACGATCGGGTATTTGGCGTGATGGCCCCCCACAAGATGGTGGAGTTTTTTGACCCAGCTGCGTTAGCCCACCTGCAACGGCAGGTCGCTGAGATCACCAAGGGGCTGGTGGTGGTGATGGGCAGCGGCGCCTCACTGGTGACGCAAGGGGATGTGCGGGTCTACGCCGACCTGGCTCGTTGGGAGATCCAGCAGCGTCTGCGCCGTAAAGAGATTGGCAACTGGGGCGCGGATAACACGGAAGAGGACATTCTGCGCCGCTACAAACGCGCCTTCTTTATCGAGTGGCGGGTGTTTGATCGTCACAAGGTGGCGCAATTACCGACCATTGACTTCTTGCTCGATACCAATATCAAGGGCAAACCGACACTGGTGACGGGAGTGGCACTGCATGCCGCACTGCATCAGGCGGCGCGCCAACCGTTTCGCGTCGTCCCTTTCTTTGACCCCGGTGTGTGGGGCGGTCAGTGGATGAAGCAAGTGTGTGATCTCGACCCGGCGCCTGCCAACTATGCCTGGTGTTTTGACTGTGTGCCTGAGGAGAACAGCCTCTATCTCCGGTTTGGTTCGGTCCGGGTCGAGATCCCTTCGCAAAACCTGGTGCTCTGTGAGCCCAGGCCGCTGCTGGGTGAGCGGGTTCACGCCCGTTTTGGCGCCGAGTTCCCCATCCGCTTCGATTTCCTCGATACGGTGGAGGGGCAGCACCTCAGTCTGCAGGTGCATCCGCTGACCGAATATATCCAGCAGGAGTTCGGCATGCACTACACCCAGGACGAGAGCTACTACATGCTCGATGCGGCTCCCGATGCCTACGTCTATCTCGGCACTCGCAATAGCACTGTTCCGCAAGAGATGCTGGCGGAGCTGGCGGCCGCCCAGCGCGGTGAGAAGCCCTTCGACGACGAGCGCTTCATCAACCGCTTCCCGGCCCGCAAGCATGACCACTTTTTGATCCCAGCCGGGACTGTGCACTGTTCGGGGGCGGGGGCCATGGTGCTCGAGATCAGTGCCACCCCCTACATCTTCACCTTCAAGTTGTGGGACTGGGGTCGGGTCGGGCTCGACGGTATCCCGCGCCCCATCCATCTGGAACATGGCAGCAAGGTGATCCAGTGGGATCGGGATACCGACTGGACCGAGCGAAATCTGGTCAATTGCATTGAGCCCATAGCCGAAGGGGAAGGGTGGCGTGAAGAGCGCACCGGTCTGCACGAGCGGGAATTTATCGAGACCCGTCGCCATTGGTTCAGCGTGCCGGTAGAGCACGATACCGGCGGCACCGTGCAGGTGCTCAACCTGATAGAGGGTCGGGAGGCAACGGTAGAAAGCCCGGACAACGCCTTCGCCCCCTTCGTGGTGCACTACGCCGAGACCTTTATCGTGCCGGCGTCGGTGGGCCGATACCGCATCCGCCCGAGTGGCGAGAGTGAAGGGCAGACCATTGCCACCATCAAAGCCTTTGTGAGGGGGTAACCGAGATGCTGAGGATCCTTATCGCAACCCATGGTTCACTGGCGCCGGCCCTGCTGGCCAGCGCCAATATGGTCTACGGCGAGATGCCTGCCATGGCGACCGTCTCTCTCACGG
Organism: Aeromonas aquatilis; assembly: GCF_054052405.1. Taxonomy (NCBI): domain Bacteria; kingdom Pseudomonadati; phylum Pseudomonadota; class Gammaproteobacteria; order Aeromonadales; family Aeromonadaceae; genus Aeromonas; species Aeromonas aquatilis. Next base: position 2,239 of record NZ_JBSTYP010000099.1, read on the forward strand.
AAGAGGGAGGTATCGAGGCCTTTCGTGCCGAGTTTGAACAGACCCTGCGCCGCCATGGCGCAGGGGCTGACGGGATATTGGTGCTGTGCGACATGGAGTGTGGCACTCCCTATAACGTGGCGTGCCGCTTCGCGTTCGACCCCGCATGGCCACAGCCGGTTGCCATTGTGACCGGCGTCAATTTCCCCATGTTGCTGATGAGCGCCGACTGGTTGGCAGCAACGGATGTGCACGAGGCTGCCCGTCAGCTACTGGCACAGGCACTGGAATCCATGGTGATCGCCGCACCGGCGGTGACAAATCCGCAAGATGACAACTTCTAGGAGAGCATGATGGCCATTTCATTTGTACGGATTGACGACCGGGTGATCCACGGTCAGCTGGTGACCCGCTGGGCCAGAGAGCTTCCTTGTGACGGCATCGTTGCGATCGATGATGAGGTGGCGGCCGATCCGCTGCTCTCTCAGGTGATGACGGGGGCCGTGTCGGACACCAAGGTGTGGCTGTTTGATGTGGCGACCGCCATTGCCAAGTTGCCCAAGGTGATTGCCAGTGACAAACGCTACTTCGTGATTGGCAAGTCGCCGGTCACCCTGCAGCGCCTCTGCGCAGCCGGGATCTCCCTTGATAATCTCAACGGCAAAATCAACGTCGGTCCCATGAGTGCCAGAGAGCACACCACGACCATCGGGCCCAATCAATCGGTGACCGCGCAGGAGATCGCAGCCTTTGATTACCTGACAACGCTGGGTCATGAGATCGATTTTCGACTGGTACCGGATGCCAGTCATTACAGCTGGGCAGATGCCCAGAAAAAGCTGAAATAAGGGGAGGAGGGCATCATGTTTTTTGAAGCAACACTCATCGGGATACTCTGTTATCTCGGTGCCCTCAGCAGCCCCTGGCTGCTGGGCTTGACCGGTGGCTGGTACACCATTACCCGCCCGCTGGTTTCGGGCATGTTGGTCGGTGCCATTCTGGGGGATATCCAGACCGGGATCCTGATCGGGGTGGCGGTGCAAGCGGTCTACATCGCCATGGTGACGCCGGGCGGTTCCATGCCGGCGGATCTCAACTTCGTCGCCTTTCCGGCCATTGCGCTGGGCATCATGTCGGGCAAGGAGCCGTCGGTTGCCGTGGCGATTGCCGCCACCATCGGCATCGCCGGGACCATCCTCTTCAACTTCATGATGGTGTTCAACTCCTACTGGAACCACAGGGCCGATGTGGCGCTGGAGCAGGGCGATGAACAGGGGGTTTACCTCAACAGCGCCATCTTCCCGCAGGCCAGCAACTTCGTGCTGCGCTTCGTGCCGACCTTCATTGCCGTCTATTTTGGCAACCAGTACATCGAAGGCTTCATGAACAGCCTGCCGGAGCTGGTGATCCGTACCATGACGGTGGTGGGCGGCATTCTGCCTGCGGTCGGCATTGCCATCTTGCTCAAGCAGATCATCAAGCAGAACAGCATGCTGATCTACTTCCTGGTGGGTTTTGTCGGCATCGTTTTTCTCAAGCTCAACATGGTGGGGCTGGTGATGATTGGGGCCCTGCTGGCGCTCATTCACTACAACTACAAGCCGGAACCACGCCCTGCAGTCGCTGCCCGTGCTGCCACCCAAACCGATGATGAGGATGAATTCTGATGAATACAGAGCTGCAATCAGGGGAACTGGCGGCCAAGCAGCCGGTTGCTCTTACCTCACGGGATCTGCGTGCCTGCTGGCGTTCGTGGATGATGTACAACCTCTCCTCCATGAGCTTCGAGCGTCTCGAATCGTTCGGCTTTTGCCTTGGTATGATGCCGGCGCTCAAGAAGCTTTATCCCGGCAAGGCTGAACGGATGGAGGCGATGAAACGCCATGCCTCCTTCTACAACACCGAGCCCCAGATCGGCGCCATTATCAACGGGTTGGCAGTCGGGCTTGAAGAGAAGCGGGCCAATGGCGAGAAGATCGACGGTGAGACCATCAACACCCTCAAGGTCGGCCTGATGGGCCCCATCGCTGGCATCGGTGATTCCATGATCCCCGGTATGCTGGTGCCCATTTTGCTCAGTATCGGTATGGCGCTGGCGGCAGGGGGGAGTGTGCTGGGGCCGCTGTTTTACATCATCAGCTTCAACGCCATCGCCATTACTGGCTCCTACATGTTGTTTATGAAGGGCTACAAGCTGGGCACTGGTTCGGTGGAGTCTCTGGTCAGTTCCGAGTCGGCCAAGCTGCGCGAGGCGCTCTCCCTGCTCGGAGTCTTTGTGATGGGCGGGGTGGCGGCCAGTTATGTCAACCTCTCCACCGGGCTCGATTTTGTCACCTCGGACGGGGTCAATATTCAGGTTCAGAGCATGCTGGATGGCATCTTCCCCAAACTGATGCCGCTGCTGGTGGTGCTGGGTACCTGGTATCTGATGGCCAAGCGCAACGTCTCGCCGGTCAAAGCGATGCTGGGGCTGCTGGTACTGGCCTTTGTTGGGGTCGCCATCGGTCTGTTCTGATGGGGTCAAAGCCATATGGCCAACAATGGGAGAGCCTGGCTCTCCCTTTTTATCGCCGTTGCGAGAGGTAATTTATGCATATCGAGGTGACTGAGGCCGCACAGCGTTGCCATCGCTGGCTGGTTTCCGAGGCGCTGCCCCTTTGGGGCGTGCAGGGGGTTGACCCCGAGCGTGGATTGTTTGCCGAGGGATTGGGTAGTGCTGGCCGGCCTTTGTGGCAGCCGACCCGTTTTCGGGTACAGAGCCGCCAGATCTATGTGTTCAGCCACGCCACCCTGCTGGGGTGGTACGACGGGCGCACCCTTGCCGAGCGCTCTGCGCTGGTCGGTATGGGGCATTTTGACGATGGGGCTGGGCATAGCGTTTTCTCCATTAATCGGGATGGTTCGATTGCTGACGCATCAGTCTGCAGCTATGAATACGCGTTTGCCCTGCTGGCGGAGTGCTGGCTCTATCGTTTGAGTGGCGATCCACGCTGGCAACAACAGGCCGAGTCGCGCTATCACTCCATTGAGCAACTCTTTGCGGACCCGCTGCACGGCGGATTTCACTCCAGTTGGCCGCCTGCCGCACTGCGTAGCCAGAATCCCCATATGCATCTGTTCGAGGCGCTGCTGGTGGCGGCAGACAGCTTTGATGATGTGATATGGCAGCAACGGGCAACCGCGCTGTATCGGTTGTTTCGTCAGCGTTTTCTGGAGCCCGGTTTACTGCGCGAGTTTTTCGACGACGCGCTGTTGGCGCGTCATGCCGACTCCCGTCTCATCGACCCTGGCCATCACTACGAGTGGTGCTGGCTGCTGGCACGCTACCGGACTCTTGCCCGCAGCTGGGAAATTCGGCCAACCAGCACCGAGATTGACGAGGCAATCGGGATATTGACCCGCTTTGCCATCCGCCATGGTCACGGGCAAACCGGGCTGGTGCTCGATGAGCTGACCGATGATGGGAAACCCTATCGCGATACCAGCCGGCTCTGGTGCCAGACCGAACATTTGAAAGCACTCTTGGCGACCTATGAGCAGCAGGGGGATGAGGCTACCGCCTGTCAGATCCGCGAGGTGGTTGCGCGGATCTTCCACTACTACCTGTTGCCCGCACAGCCCGGACAGTGGATTGACCAAGTGAATAGCGAGGGGAAGCCGTTGACCTCTCATGCGCCAGCCAGTACGTTTTATCATCTGTTTGTGGCGTTTAGCGAACTGGCACGGGTCGCGGAGGTAGGTACTGGGAAGTAGGATAGCGCATGGAAGGTGCTTAGAAATCCAGCGGAAACCTGACGTCGACATTATTACTATTCGCAAGCAGCTGTAGTTGCTGCTTTGAGTTACGACACCATACATGGTTTTACTGCCCAGCCAACCATATGGCGAGAGTTCATGTCGAGTAGCGCCGTCAGGAAATGCGTCCTTTCTTGAGTGCAAATGCAGGTAATGTCAGTCCCCCAGAAAATGTTGTACCAGTCGTATCGGGAGGTGCTGAAAGCGAACCTCTTTTTAACTCATTGGTGAAGTCCACGCCATAGGTGTTCAGTCTGGGCACTCATTGTTATGCTGAAACTACCGACTGCTGAGCTTTGAGCCAACATCTAGGGCTTACTCCGAACTCTTGCTCGAACGCCCGACTGAACGCGACGCTACCACTGTATCCAGCACCCAGTGCAACCTGAGTAATTGACCCCCCGCCAACAGTTGCTGGCATGCCAACAACATCCGCCATTGGGTCAAGTAGCCTAAGGGCGATAACTCTGTTTGAGCCTGGAAGTGGGCAGCAAAGCGGGCTCGGGACATCTCGGCTTCCTGTGCTAATGTCGCCACCGTCCACCCTTCTTCTGAACGTAAATGGTGACGGACCTTCTCTTTTCCACCTTTTTTTCATTTCTTGATACCTCTGCTCGATTAAGCGCTCTGCCCGCTGTGAGCCAATTCAATATTCTGCATTTGAAAGTTGCCTGATTATGGGGTTTTTCTATGGAATCGGGCAAGGCTAGTTTTCAATCAATCTTTTTATTTTCAATAACATAGGTATTCATCTTCTGTGCCTTTGTGCCCGTTTTGACTGGGCTGCACCCGTTTCACAACCGGTAAAGTCTGCGCCAGATCACATATATATCAAGAGCCATCCCCCTATAATCAACGCACCCTAACAAGCCAAGGCTAATTATGTTGTCACCTCGTGTTGTTGATATGGAAAAATATATTGTTCAGGCTGGTTCAGTCACAGTTAAGGAGCTTTCAGATCGTTTTTCTGTATCATTGGAAACAATACGGCGTGACTTGCAGGAATTGGAATCCAATGGCTCCGTAAAAAGAGTGCATGGTGGAGCTATATCCCTTGATAATGCCGATGCTGGATTGGCATTTAATAAACGTAAACATGAACGCTCGATAGAAAAAAAGTTGATTGCCTATAAAGCGTTGGCACTGATTAAACCAGGTGACATGATTATGCTCGATGCCAGCTCAACGTGTTGGTATCTGGCTGAGGCGTTACCGGATATATCATTAACAGTGATCACCAATTCTTTCCGAAATGTGTTGAGCCTGGCAGTCAAGAAAAACATCAAAACCATCGCCATCGGCGGTGAGTACTCAGAAAAATATGCAGCTTTTGTAGGTACCATTGCCAGTGGCAATATCAGCCAGTACCGGGTGGATACGTTGTTTTTATCCTGCTCGGCATACAGTACCAGCAGCGGTGTCTGGGAAAATAACGAGATTAATGCCTCAACCAAGAAAGTGATGCTGGCTTCCGCGAAGCAGAAGGTATTGCTAGCAGATTCTCATAAAGAAAATCGTTCCGGAATTGTCAGGATCTGTCAATTTAGTGACCTGGATGTAGTCCTGACAGAAAAAAACGAAAGTAATGTAAGGCAGTTAAACAGATACAACAAAAAATAGAACCTCATATCCTACGCAATAAAAACATGGAGTTTACATTATGGCTAATACATCCCAAGCCGCTGTTTGTGAAAACAGTCGCGATGATATCGTGCCCGAAAGCACGGGTATATCTCATCAGGTGGTACCTAGGAGTATCTTGATACCGTTCATACTGCTGACCAGTTGTTTTGCTCTATGGGGATTGGCAAATAACATGACGGATGTTTTGATTGCACAATTCAAAAAGGTATTTACCTTGACGGATATGCAATCTGGCTTGGTGCAAACCGCTTTTTATGGCGCCTATTTTTGTCTCGCACTGCCTGCCGCGCTCTTTATTAAACGGTTCAGTTACAAGGCTGGAGTATTATTAGGGCTAGGATTATTTTGCACTGGCGCACTGATGTTCTACCCAGCCAGTCAGATAATGACTTATGGCCCCTTCCTGGCGTCCCTTTTTGTGCTAGCTGGCGGACTGTCGATTCTGGAAACCAGCGCCAACCCCTACATCATCGCGATGGGTCCACAAGAGACAGCCACTCGCCGTTTGAATCTCGCGCAATCGTTTAACCCCATTGGTTCCATTACCGGGGTGCTGATCGGCAAATTCTATATTCTCTCGCAACTCAATCCGGCCACCGATGCCGAACGAGCACTGATGTCAGCCGACGAGCTTGGCCAAATTCAAACCGGTGAACTGGCGGCGGTGATGGGGCCTTATGTTGTGGTAGCACTGGTGATCGTGGCTGTCTGGCTAGCTATCGCTTTTACCCGCATGCCTGTTGCCCATGATACCAATAGCAACGGACTGGACCTCAAAGGTAGCTTCGCACGGCTGTTCGCCAAGGGATATTTTGTGCGCGGGGTATTGGGGCAGTTCTTCTATGTGGGGGCCCAGATCGGCTGCTGGTCTTACACCATCCGCTATGTCATGACAGAAGTCGGCGGCAATGAAGCCGATGCCTCTACCTATCTGCTGGCCTCCATCGTGATCTTCTCTGCATGCCGCTTCGTCTGCACCGCGCTGATGAAGTTTATTTCGCCCGCCAAGTTGCTTGGGCTGTTGGCCGCTGGCGCAGTGCTTTGCCTGCTGGTGGTGATGATGGTTGGCGGTATGGCCGGTGTCTACGGCCTGATTGGAGTGTCGGCTTGTATGTCGCTGATGTTCCCCACCATTTTTGGCCTCTCGGTACATGGTCTTGGCAAGGACACCCAATTTGGTGGCAGCTGTCTCATCATGGCCATCCTGGGGGGCGCAGTCTTGACCGCCATCATGGGGCAAATCTCGGACATGGCCGGCATCCGCATGGCCTTCATCATTCCGCTTATCGGTTTTATCTACCTCATCCACTTCGGTTTCAAAGGCCACAAGGCATAAGGATCAGACATGAACAAGTTAATTGGCGCATTACCTACTATCGGCATTCGTCCCACCATTGATGGTCGTCGCATGGGGGTACGTGAATCCCTTGAAGAGCAGACCATGACTATGGCTCGCATGACGGCTGATTTCCTCAGCGAGCATCTGCGCCATCCTAGTGGTGAGCGTGTCAGCTGCGTCATTGCCGACAGCACCATCGGTGGCATGGCAGAGTCTGCGGCCTGTGAAGAGCAGTTCAAGGCGCATAATGTTGGCCTCACCATTACGGTGACCCCTTGCTGGTGTTATGGCAGCGAGACCATTGATATGGATCCGTTCCGCCCGAAAGCCATCTGGGGTTTCAACGGCACCGAGCGACCGGGTGCTGTTTATCTGGCGGCGGCATTGGCCGGTCATAACCAGAAGGGGCTCCCCGCTTTCTCCATCTATGGTCAGGATGTACAGGACGCGGATTGCAAAACCATCCCGCAAGATGTGCAGGAGAAGTTGTTGCGCTTTGCCCGCGCCGGTCTGGTCGTCGCGACGCTGCGGGGCAAGAGCTATCTCTCCCTCGGTGGCGTCTCCATGGGGATTGCCGGCTCTATCGTTGATCACACCTTCTTTGAAGAGTTTTTCGGCATGAAGGTGCAGGCAGTCGATATGACTGAACTGCGTCGCCGGATGGACAAGGGTATCTATGACCCGCAGGAGCTGGACCTCGCCATGGAATGGGCTGGCCAGCACTTCAATGAAGGGCCGGATCTCAACCCGCCGGAGCGGCAGAGTTCCCCGCAGCAGAAGAAGGGCGTATTGCGCGAAAGCCTGCTGATGGCGATCTGCATGCGCGACATGATGCAGGGCAATACCCGATTGGCCGAACTGGGCTTTGGTGAAGAGGCGCTGGGCTATAACGCGATTGTGGGTGGCTTCCAGGGTCAGCGTCACTGGACCGATCAATACCCCAACGGTGATACCGCGGAGACCTTGCTTAACAGCTCCTTCGATTGGAATTGTGCCCGCGCACCACTCATCATGGGTACCGAGAACGACAGCCTCAACGCCATGACCATGTTGCTGGGTTATGGCCTGACCGGCACAGCCCAGATCTTCTGTGACGTGCGCACCTACTGGTCACCGGATGCCGTTAAGCGCGTCACTGGCCATCAGCTCACAGGTGCCGCCGAGCACGGCATCATTCACATGATTAACTCCGGCTCTGCTGCGCTAGATGGCACTGGCCAGCAGAAAGATGCCAAAGGCATGCCCACCATCAAGCCTCATTGGGAAGTCACCCCTGAGGATATCAAGGCCTGCCTGGGGGCAACCCAGTGGTGCCCGGCCATCGATGAGTACTTCCGGGGCAGTGGTTTCTCCACCCGTTACCTGACCAAGGGTGGGATGCCGTTCACCATGAGCCGCATCAATCTGATCAAGGGGATCGGTCCAGTATTGCAGATTGCCGAGGGGTGGAGTGTCGAACTGAGGTGTCCTGACAAGATCGGACAGTCCCGGATCAAGCAGCCTGAGCAGTTCTCCAATACCTCTTGTTAAACTCCGCCGGGCTGACAT
>NZ_JBSTYP010000100.1:0-9825 GCF_054052405.1 Aeromonas aquatilis
AGAAGTGAAACGCGGTAGCGCCGATGGTAGTGTGGCATTCGCCATGCGAGAGTAGGACACTGCCAGGCACCAAATTAAACGGTGATGTGAAAACACATAGCCGGCTGCGAGGATGACACCTCACAAGAAGCAGCAGAAGATTTAGCGCAAGCTAACCGAATGCGGAGCGGTAGTTCAGTCGGTTAGAATACCGGCCTGTCACGCCGGGGGTCGCGGGTTCGAGTCCCGTCCGCTCCGCCACTAATTTGAAGGCCTTCCCTGATGGGAAGGCCTTTTTGCTATGGGCGGTTTTATCCATAAGACCCACAGATTTGCATACCAGAATCAACACAAAGCCCGGGCTTAATGACCGGGCTTTTATACTTTTATCGTGTTAAACAGCCAGTGTTAGCATTTATCTGCAGGAAGAGAACTAAAACCCTGTCATCTTCTCCAGTTTCTATCTATATCAAGCCCTTATCTGATGGATTACTGGCCATTTTAACTGGTTTACTTTTGGCCAAACTCTGTTCATGGCGCGTGATTAGGGTTGTATCTCGCTTATAACTCGGTAGAGTAAGGGTATCTTGAGTTTGCCTGTCCCGCGCCGAGCTTGCCGGGTTCCAGGTGTAACTTGGCCCGTTTTTATCAACCTTAAGTCAGTGGTATCGATATGGAACAAGTAAACAAGTCCACCTTTAGCGATGTACTGGAATATGTGCGTATGTCCCGTCGCCAGAACAAACTCAAGCGTGAAATTGCGGATAACGAGAAGAAGATCCGTGATAACCAGAAGCGCGTACTGCTGCTCGACAACCTGAGCGACTACATCAAGCCGGGCATGAGCATTGATGATGTACAGGCGATCATCGCCAACATGCGTGCCGACTATGAAGAGCGCGTGGATGATCACATCATTAAGAACGCCGAGCTCTCCAAAGAGCGTAAAGAGCTGAGCACCAAGCTGAAGGGCATGAGCTCTCACAAATAAGCGTTGCGCTTTCGCTTAAGAGACACCGGCCACTGGCCGGTGTTTTGTTATCAGCTCGGATCTCTGCCACTCCTGCAACAATCGGCTCCCCTTTTTAGAATTGCCCTGTTACCATCACAACAAAGCGGTCAATAGTTTCAAGCCATTGACTTGAAAAGACTAAGCTTGAGTGAAACACAATAAATTGCGCAACCATGGTGGGGCTGATATGGGCGCATCAGAGCAGACGGATTTGACACAAGTGGCATCTCAAGATTCATCTGTCCAGACCACGGACGGGAACCCAAAGCGCAAGCGTCGTCCCTGGTGGCGTTGGCTGTTCTGTTTTCTCTTTTTATTGTGCCTGGGGGCGGTGATCGCTCTGGTTGGCTATGAGATGAAAACCTCGAAGCTGCAATCTCAGGAGATCTCCCGCTATGCCGCCAAGCTCACCTATCAGGTCGAGCCTGGCCAGAGCAAGCAGATCGCCTTCCCTGAGGATGGCCCGTTCGACAAGCGGCTCGGCTATGTGCAACTGCCGATGATGCAGGAGCGTTTGCTGCAACGGGGCTATGAAGTTAGCAGGCAGGTGCATTTCTCTGACGCACTCTATGACTATGCCAGTCGTGGCTTCTTCGTGCCCTATACCGAGAAGGTGCAGGCCGGACTGACGCTGCACGACTGCCGTGCAGAGCCCTTCTATCAGTTCAAGTATCCGACCCATCACTATCCGGATTTTGACTCTATTCCACCGCTCGTCATCCAGTCGCTGCTGTTTATCGAGAACCGCGATCTGCTGAGCAACGAAGAGCCGTTGGCCAACCCGGCGGTCGATTGGCCCCGTTTTGCCAAGGCCGCGCTCTCCCAGGTGGGCAAGGCGCTCGATATGCAGGATCAATCTGCCGGTGGCAGTACCCTGGCGACCCAGGTGGAGAAGTATCGCCACTCGCCGGATGGCCTGACCCTGTCGCCGACCGAGAAGATCCGTCAGATGGCCTCTGCCAGCGTACGGGCCTATCGTCTCGGGCCAGAAACCCTCGAAGCGCGCAAACTGGTCGCCTGGGCCTATCTCAACTCGGTGCCGCTCTCGGCTGCGCCGGGATATGGTGAAGTACATGGTCTGGGGGATGGCCTCTGGGTCTGGTTTGGTGCCAATGTCGATGACGTGAACCGTCTGCTGGATCCCGCTCGCAACCAGAATGCGCCGCTGGCCGAACAGGGGCTTGCCCTGCGTCAGGTTGTCTCGCTGATGATTGCGCACCGCCGTCCCTCTTACTATCTGGCTCAGGGGCGAGAGGCATTGGCTACCCTGACCGACAGCTACCTGCGCCTGTTTGTGCAGGAGGGGATGATCACGCCACCTCTGATGGAGGCGGCGCTCAAGGCCAAGATTACGTTCCGTGACTTCCTGCAGTCCCCTGCTATCACCCGGGTGAACAACAACAAGGGGTTGCAGGTTGCCCGTACTCGCCTGAGTCGCCAGCTCGGGGTGCAGCTCTATGACCTTGACCGGATGGATCTGACCGCCGATACCAGCCTCAACATGCCGCTGCAGAACGAAATCTCCCGTTATCTGCAACAGCTGGCCGACCCGACGTTTGCCGCCCAGGTAGGGCTGTTTGGTGAGCGCCTGCTCTCGCCGGAGAAGACGGGCGATGTGCGCTACAGCTTCACCCTGTTCGAGAAGTCGCCGGAAGGGTTCAAGGTGCGGGTGCAGACCGACAACACCGATCAGCCGTTCGATATCAACGAAGGCTCCAAGCTGGAGTTGGGCTCAACCGCCAAGTTGCGGGTGCTGACCACCTATCTGGAGATCGTGGCCGAGCTGCACGACAACTATGCCGGGATGCCGGTCGAGAATCTGCGTAAATTGGCTGCCGTCTCTCAGGACAACCTCAGCCGCTGGGCCATCTCCTATCTGATGACGGCTCAGGACAAGAGCCTGCCTGTGATGCTGGAAGCGGCGCTGGATCGCAAATACTCTGCCAGCCCCAACGAAGGGTTCTTTACCGGTGGTGGCATACACACCTTCAACAACTTCCGCCGCGAGGATAACAATCGTATTCCGACGTTGCGTGACTCTCTGCGTGAGTCGATTAACTTGCCCTTTGTGCGGCTGATGCGAGATATCGTGCGCTACAGCCTCTACAAGGAGGGCAACCGTGCCCAGCTGCTCAAGGATGACAAGGATCCCCGTCGTCAGGAGTATCTGGCCAAATTTGCCGACAAAGAGGGGCAGACCTATCTGCTGCGCTTCTGGCGCAAATATCGCGGCAAGACCCCCGAGGAGCAGCTCGATACATTCCTCGACGGTCTCAAGCCGAGTGCGGTACGTCTGGCGGCGGTTCACCGCTACCTGATGCCGGAAGCCAGCGAAGCGGCATTTGCTGCCTTCCTGGCGGAGCGGTTGCCGCGGGAGAAGCTGAGTGCGAAACGTGTCAATCAGCTCTATGTGAGCTATGGCCCGGGCAAGTATTCACTGCCGGATCAGGGCTACATCGCCCGGGTTCACCCGCTGGAGCTGTGGCTGCTGGCCTATCTCAAGGAGTTCGACAAGGCGACCTTTGCCGACGCGGTGGCGGCCAGTCGTGACGAGCGGCAGGAGGTCTACAGCTGGCTGTTCAAGACCCGTCATCGCAGTGCCCGCGACAGCCGGATCCGCACCATGCTGGAGGTGGAAGCCTTCCTCGATATCCATCAGCGCTGGGCCAGGCTCGGTTATCCGTTTGACCATCTGGTGCCTTCGCTGGCGACCGCGTTGGGTAGCTCTGGCGATCGTCCGGCTGCACTGGCCGAGCTGATGGGGATTATCCAGAATGGCGGTGTTCGTGCCCCGACCCTGCGTATCGAGCACCTCTCGTTTGCCAAGGGGACGCCCTTCGAGACCGAGTTTGAGCCGCAGCACACCGAGGGAACCCGGGTGATGCCGGCCGAGGTGGCGGCCGCCCTGCGCAGTGCGCTCTCCAAGGTGGTCGAAGGGGGCACGGCAAGACGTATCGCCGGTGCCTTTACCCTGCCGGATGGCACCGTGCTGCAAATGGGGGGCAAGACCGGAACCGGGGATAATCGGATTGAAACCGTGGGTCGTTATGGCAACGTGACCAGCTCGCTGGCGCGCAACCGCACCGCAACCTTCGTCTTCTATCTGGGTGAGGATCACTTCGGTACCCTGACCGCCTATGTACCGGGTAGCCAGTCTGACAAGTTCCGCTTCACCTCGGCACTGCCGGTGCAGGTGCTCAAGGGGATGGCTCCCCTGCTGACGCCTTACCTGCAACCGGGTTCCCATACCCAGTGTCTGGCGAACCAGTGATGCGAGCGAATTACCGCTCATCACGCAGATAACTGACCAGAAAAAACGGGGAGGCTGACAGCCTCCCCGTTTTTATTTCCTTATCGGGCGCAGTGGCGCTCGATTGCGATCAGGCATTCAGTACGAACTGCTCGATCACCTGAGCCACGCCATCTTCATCGTTGCGGGCAGTGGTGTGCTGGGCGAGAGCCTTGATCTCGTCGGTGGCATTGCCCATCGCAACCCCGAGGCCAGCGTACTCGATCATGTGGCGATCGTTGCCCGCATCCCCGACGCAGATCACCTGATCGGCGGTCAGGCCCAGGTGCTCGGCCAGCGCGGCGACGCCGGTTCCCTTGTTGCTCTGCTTGTTCATGAACTCGAGGAAGAAGGGGGCGCTCTGTACCACGGTATAGCGCTCATAGAGCTCTGCAGGCAGGCGTTCGATGGCGCGGGAGAGCTGGGGTGGCTCGTCGATCATCATCACCTTCATGATCTGCTCGTCGGCAGGCAGGGTGGCGAAGTCGATCAGATTGATCGGCATGCCGATCAGGCGAGATTCGTGCTCGGTGTAGGTGCTGACACGGGGACTGATGAGGCCCTGGGTGACCGAGAAACCGTGAACGTTCACCTCCAGCTCGTCAGCCAGTTTGGCGACGGCGCTGGCGTCACTGCCGGTCAGCAACTGGCTGCGGATGATGCGCTGATCGGCCACCTGTTGCACCAGAGCGCCGTTGTAGCAGATGACGTAGTCATGCTCTGTGGTGAGGCCGAGCTCTTCCAGATAGCGGCTCATCCCTTCCAGCGGGCGGCCGGAGGCCAGCACAACGGTTACCCCTTTGGCGCGCGCTGCGCTGATGGCGGCGTGGGTGCGGGGAGTAATCTGGCCCTGCGGGTTGAGCAGGGTGCCATCCATATCCAATGCGATCAGCTTGTACATCTCTCACTACCTGAGTCTGGGTGGCCCACCCGGTGGGGCCAAGGAAGTGGCGAGTGTAGCGAAAATCTGCGGCGGGATCACGGGCAGTGCAGTGATGGTTCCGTATCTACTGACCTATTTGTGTCCCTCGTAAGGGGCCATCTCCAGGGTTTCATCATGGATGGTCAGACGAGTAGAGCCTCGGGTGATGGTCACCTTGCGCTTGAAGCAGGCCATCTCGACCTCGATGCCGGAGTAGAGGTGTTGGGTGGCAATGACCTCCATATCAGCCATCAGTTCTTGCAGCTCTTCATGGTTGGCTGCCAACTGCTCATCGAGCAGAGCCAGATCGGCCAGATGACGAGCAATAATTGGTTTGAGCTTGTGCAAGGTAGCCGGATTGCGCTTGTTGGCGGGCAACAGTTGTAACTTGGTGACCAGCTCCTTGATCTTGTCGAGTTGCGCCTGGCACTCCTGATGACGCACCTTGAGCTGGTGTTCCTGCTCCTTGTGGGTGAAGTAGCCGCCAAGGATCTGCAGCCGGGTATGGTTGGCGGCCTCGGCTCCCAGGCTGGGGGCCATGATGAGACGATTGGCAATGCTGGTCCCCCCCAGCAAAGTGCCTTTATGCATGTTACTGTCACCCACCTTGATATCTTGTCCACTGCAGCTGTAGCAGTGGCTGAGCTGGTTCTGGATCTGGATATCTCCCCCCGCTTCCAGTTGGGCATACTGGGCGTAGTTGGCGTGGATCTCCCCCTGCGCATTGAGCTGGCAAAGGTACTCCCCCTGCTCGTTGCGGCGGCCAATGATGCCGTGGCGTACCGTGATGCTGCCCCCCGCCTCGATCCAGCCCCCTTCGATAAAGCCGCCAATCACGATGTCACCGCTGACCCGGATCTTCATACCCGGGTTGACGTCGCCGCTGACGATTAATCCCCCTTCAAAATCAATGTGACCGTGGCGGGCATCCACCTGTTTGACGCTGAGCACCTCGTCCACCTTCATGCCTGCTTTCTCCTGACAGGGCAGGCCAGCCCGACCGGCAATCAGCAGGTCGGGATCGTCGGGGGAGATGAAGGTGCCCTCGCCAGCACTCATCGGGCTGTCTTTGCCATCCTTGGCGGGCAGGTCCTGACCGGTCACGGTAAAACCGGGTACCCCGACGGTGGCCGGATGACGGCGCATCAGCGGAGCGCCGGCCTTGACGGTGACGATGGAGCCGAGATCCCGCAGGTCGACCTTGCCATGCCCCAACTCCTGCGGTTTGAGGATCCGTTCGGCCGGGGTCTCCACCAGCCGCTCATAGCGGGTGTCCTGACCATTGACGGCAGGTTGGCCACGGGCAACGACCAGCTTGAGCTGGCTGCCGGGGGGGGCCTCTTTGGCCGACACGATGGCGGCGGTGAGCCGTGGCTCACTCACCCCCTGTTTGATCTCGCTGAGGGCGATCGCCTCTTGCAGTTGTTCCATCGTCACATACTTGCCACCCCAGTCGGCAGTGATCTGGGCACTGGCGCTCATCCGGTCTTTTTCCACCACTATGGTGACTCTGGCATCCTGACGTTTGCCGATGGGGATCGGCTTGGTGGGCACCGGGGCGGCAGGGTTGGTAAGCAGGGTATTGAGCAGACTGATGGCCTGTTTTATCCCCTCTGGCAGTGGCTGATAGCGGCGGCAGTTGGAAGCGAGCAGCAGAGCCTGCACATCCTGTTCCGTGACGGGCTTGGTGAGACCGGCGGCTATTTGCAGGCAGACCAGTTCCATATCGTTTGAGAGCAGCAACCACTGTTTGCTTAACACTGCATTTCCTTGCTGGATGAAAACATGAAGATCGGTTCGCCACACCGTTATTGCTTGATTTATCAATGAATAATAAGACGAGGCGTCAATCACTGAGAGTGGGCAGTATTCAGATATTTCCTCCGAATGGTCAATGGATAGAGATCAAATCGGTGATGACCGCAGGATAAATGTGAGTGCTTTTTGGTAATGGCGCAAAGAGGTATGGCGAATTGTGGCAAGAGATGTCGGCCAGCGACATGGTATTGCTGGCAGGGAGATCGCTGAGGTTATCAGCCGAGCTGCGCCGTTCTGACCTGGGTGAGGTAATTGCCAAGTGTCGGCTCGCCCTGCAGGTGACGGCGCAGCATGTCGAGGGCGGCAAAAGCGAGGATCTTGCTGCGGCTCTCGGGATCCGGGTGGCTGGCCTTGAGGGTCTGACCGAACTGCAATCCATCGGCGCAGAGCAGCAGCGGAACGCCGTCCGGCCCCGCCCGGCCTATGGTCAGACTCACTCCATGGGGCGCGCCCGTTAGCTGGGCAAGCTCGCAGCTCAAGGTGCTGCTAAAGCTGGCTTCCAGCGCAGCGTATTCATGGCACATGGCCAGCAAGGCCCCCCGGCTCTCACATTCATACAGAGTGAGTGGTTTCTCTCCCAGCAGAGTGAGGATCTGCTGCGCCGGTTCGAGATCCCCTCTGCCGACCAGCCAGGGCTCGATGGTGGCGAGCAGTCGCGCTTCGGCTGCATCCATGTCTGCCGTGTTGGCACCGTGGCCAATCAGTTTCAGCTCGATAAGGGGCATGGAGGAGCGATAACCCAGCTCAATACCAGCTGGCCAGGGTTCGGCATCCAGCATATCGCTGAGGGCAGATTCCGAGACGCCGAAGGTGTAAAAGCGACGCAGCTCGGTATCTATCTGTGCCCCGGCCAGCTGTTTGAGGCGCGGCAGAATCTGCTCGCGCACCATCTGCTTGAACTCGAACGGCACGCCCGGGGTGAAGAAGAGCTGACTCTGGCCACTTCGCACCACAAAGCCGCAGGCGGTGCCAACCGGGTTGTCGAGGATTTCGCTCCCCTGCGGCAACCAGGCCTGTTTGGCATTGCTTTGTGCCATGGGGCGACCACGGCTGGCGTAGCGGGCAGTTATGGTAGCAAGCCAGTCGGGGAAAAGGGTGAGCGGTTGTTCAAAGGCTTCAGCTGCCGCCTGAGCAGTGAGGTCGTCGGCGGTGGGCCCGAGTCCGCCACACACCAGCACCACCTCGGCGCGGCTGGCACTCTCTTGCAGCACCGTTTTCAGGTCAGCGAGGTTGTCCCCCACCGTTAGGCGACGGCGCACCTGCCACCCCTGTTCCAGCAGCAGAGCGCTGAGCCAGGCCGCGTTGGTATCCACCACCAGACCCGTCACTATTTCGTCTCCGGTGCTGATGATCTCGATACGCATGGCGGGCTCCTTGGGTTAAATGGGTGACAACGGTTGGCTTGGGACCAGGGCAATCAGGCTTTGTTGTGTTCGAAGTAGTAGCTGATGCGGGTGCGCGGGTTGAGGTACTCAAACACCGCCGGCGGCAGCCGTTTGGGGTGGATCACCTTGGCGATCGACAGTTCGGCCTGCTGCAGGTCGATGATGGCGGCTTCCTGACGGGGAATGCGCGGATCGTACACCAGCACCGAGGGGTAGAGCAGGCGCGAGGCGTTGACCGACATCACCAGCCCCACCTGGCCGTTGGAGAGCTGCACCACGCTGCCGGGCGGGTAGATCCCCATCAGCCGGATCAGCATGCTGAGATATTCAGGATTGAACTGGGCCTTGCGCTGCTTGTAGAGGCCGCTCAGGGCCGAGTAGGGCACCTTGGCCTGCATATGGCAGAGGTTATCGTACTCGTTGATCAGCGACACCATCTGGGTGAGCGGATCGAGCTGCCCCTTCTTGAGCCCCTCCGGCCCGCTGCCATCGAGATACTCGTGGTGATGGAGCACGATCCCCTTCGCCTCGGCCGGGAAGTCCTTGGCCAGATTGAGCAGGTCGAGGCCGTAGCGCGGATGTTGGGCCATCAGGTTCTGCTCCGGCTTGGTCAGCGGCTCGGTCTTGCGCAGGATCTGGCTCGGGATCTTCAGTTTGCCGATATCGTGGAACAGCGCACCCATGCCAACCTGACGGATCTCGTCGGCCGACATGCAGCACTCCTTGGCCAGCAGCATGCTGAGCACGCTGACGTTGAGGGAGTGGAAGTAGAGGTTGTTGCCATCCTCGCCGTCGGAGACCAGATGGAGCACCATCTCGTCCACCGAGAGCAACTGTTCTGTCATGGCGTTGACCAGCTCCTGCGCCTCGCCGATGGCATTGAGGGGGCGGGACTGGATCTTGCTCATCACGCTGCGCACCTGCGCCAGCGACTGCTGGAACTGTTTCTCGCACTGTTGCAGGTTGCGGCGATAGAGTTGCAACTGCTCGATGCGGCGATCTTTCTCCTGTTGCATCCGGGCCTGGCGCTGGGCAGCGTCTGCGCTCTCTTGCTGCTGAGGTTGTACCTGATTGAGGGGTTTGGGCGGGACGTCGCTCTTGTCGGGAATGATGGTGACCAGTTTCAGACCGAGTCGGCGGATCAGCTCGATCTCCTCTTCATTCTTGATTTTGAAGCTGGAAAACAGGAACGGGTGTTCGCGCCACCCCAGTGGCAGGGAGACATAGTTGCCGACTTGCAGTCGATCTACGGAAATCTTGATACCGGTCATTATCTTGGATGCAGGGGAGATACTGAGCCGTATGCTAGTCAAAGGCGAGGGTGAATACAAAGGCTATGTCCCAATTACGTGTTGAAAGGCTAAGCTTGAAGTAGGCCATCACCTTGAGGTCTACCATCATGGATACCCCAGCCTTTCAA
>NZ_JBSTYP010000101.1:0-8764 GCF_054052405.1 Aeromonas aquatilis
AGCGCCACACCGTTGATGGAGACAATCTTCAGACCACCATCCGGCGCCTTGTCGTTGGCCAGCAAGTTCAGGCTCACCGAGCCATCTTCGTTGACGGTGTACTCGTCATTGACCGCATCGACCGAATCATCAATCTCCACACTGCCATCGTCAGTCGCACTGCCGGTATTCCCCGCAGGATCTGTCACTGTGGCTGTAACGGTATAAGAGCCCTCGGCCAGTGGGGTAACCACATCCACGGTGAAGGTGCCAGTGGGTGTGACGATAGCGGTAAGGGTTTGCTGATTACCATTCGCATCGGTAACCAGCAGGGTGACGATGCTGCCAACGGGAGCATCCGTGGTCCCGGTCAGGGTCGGAGTGGTGTCATTGGTGTTATCTGGCGCAACGACGGAAATGGTGGGCGGGGTCAGGTCAAATACTTCATCTTCGCCAGCAGCACCCAGCGGTGGCTCACCATTGGCGTTGTAGGTGGTATCGAAGGTGGCTTCAGCAATGGTTGCGGAACCGGTACGGTCGATGGTGACAAAACCGCCGTTGCCACTGGCACCGGCTACGCCCCCAATACCGCCCCCACCGGCGGCAGGTGCACCACCTGCGGCAGAGGCTTCAAAGGCCTGGGTCGGGTCCGCGCCGCCCAAAATAGCCTGTTGCAGGGCATTGATATCATCAGGAGTACCTGCAGCGCCGTTTTGCGCCAGCTGGGGAGCATCTCCCTCTTCGGCAGGTTCACTCTGCTCGCTGGCTGGTTGCACATTGAACGACTGTCCACCGCCCATGAAACTGGCGCCATCCGGCGACATGATCACCGCCCCTTTCGGCAGCACATCCCCTTCAGCCAACAGCTTCCGGCTGCCATCAGCGGCAACCAGATAAATTTGTCCTTTGAGTTGGGTTACGGTTACGCCCTGTTCCAAGGTAACGGCATTGGTAATCATGTTCTCTCCTGAATCCTGATTTGCATGCAATAAGCCACAGCCTACTTTGCAGACTGAGGGGAAAAATAACCAGCTCGAAAATTCGAAAGAATAGACTGATTTGGGGCTGAACTGTTCAGCCAGACAGAAGTGTCTAAAACGAGGTTGCGAGAATAGCAAAAACCAAAAATTATCAATAAATTACAGAATAATGACGGGAGCATGACAAAGCATGTTCCCGTCAGGATTAACCCTAGGCGCCAGCCCAGAGGATGATAGCCAGCAGCTGTGGCGAGATGATCCGCAGGAACATCACCAGCGGGTAGACAGTGGCGTATGAGAGCGCACTGGCACCACTTGTCGGGTGCATGGCGTTGGCAAAGGCCAGCGCGGGAGGATCAGTCATGGAGCCGGCCAGCAAACCGCACAGGGTCAGATAGTTCATCTTGCCGTAGAAGCGCGCCAGCACACCGACCACCAGCAGCGGGATCAGGGTGATCGCCATGCCGTAGAGCATCCAGGCCGGGCCATCACCGTTGATCAGGGTATCGACGAAACCTGCACCGGACTTGAATCCGACCACCGCCAGAAACAGCACAATCCCGATCTCCCGCAGCGCCAGGTTGGCACTGGGGGGCATGAACCAGTAGAGCTTGCCGATGCTGCCGATCCGCGACAGGATCAGCGCCACCACCAGCGGCCCACCCGCCAGACCCAATTTGAGAGCGGCCGGGAAACCGGGCAGGTAGAAGGGGATGGAACCGAGCAATACGCCGAGGCCAATCCCGATAAATACCGGCAACATCTGCACCTGCTGCAGTTTTTGCTGCACGTTGCCGACCACATTGGTAACAGCTTCGATGGCATCGAGGCGCCCCACCAGGTTGAGAATATCGCCAAACTGCAGGCTGGTCTGACTAGTCGGCACAAGTTCGATACCAGCTCGGTTGAGGCGCGAGATCACCACGTCATAGCGCTGTTTGATATCCAGATCGCGGATCTTCTTACCAAGAACCTGCTCGTTGGTTACCACCACCCGCTCGACGCGCAGGTCGGTACCACGAGTCGAGAGCGAGGTCTCCACCTCCTCCCCGAGCACCAGCAACACCTTGTGCAGCGCATGGCGCTCACCCACCAGGTGCAGCAAGTCACCCAGTTCGATACGGGATTCCGGCCGTGGCACCATCAGCTCGTCGCCACGCTTGAGCCGTGAACAGATGACATCGGACTCGTCGAGACTCGGGATCTCGCTCAGCATCAGGCCGTGCATGTTGGGGTTGCGCACCGCGATGTTGATGGTCTGCAAGCTCTCCTTGGTTTTACCGGTTTGCAGCTCGAACTGGGCGGCTTCATCGTCGATCTTGATGCGAAAGAAGACCCGAACCAGCCACATGGTGAGCAAAATGCCACAGATGCCAAACGGATAGGCAACCGCATAGCCCATCCCCATCAGGCCGGTAGAACCGGGTGCGGCGCCCAGCTCGGCCAGGATCTGCTGGCCCGCACCGAGGGATGGCGTATTGGTGACGGCACCGGAGAAGACCCCCAGAATGACCGGCAACGGCACATCGAAAAATTGATGCAAGCCAGCAGCCACCACGCAGCCAAGGATGACCAGCAAAGCGGCAAAAGCGTTGAGTTTGAGACCCGAACTGCGCAATGACGAGAAGAAACCCGGCCCGACCTGGATGCCGATGGTATAGACAAACAGGATCAGGCCAAATTCTTGAATAAAGTGAAGCGTTTGTGCATCCAGCGCGAGATCGGAGGCGCCTGCAAAGTGACCCACTATGATGCCGCCGAACAGCACCCCCCCTATTCCCAAGCCAACGCCATAAACTCGCCAGTTTCCCAGCCAGAGTCCCAGCACTGCCACCAGCGACAACATGCTGATGGAAAGCGCGATTTCACTCATTTCGTGCATCCTTTGCGAATTGAACTGGCCCTAGCTTGTCAGCAAACGCTGATGCCAACTGTGTGATACCGCACGAATTTATCCTTTTACGCGCTAAAAATACCAATTAAGAGCTAGTTTCAAGACGTTAGGCGACGTAGCCGTAAATGGCCATAAAGTGACAAACGCTGCCACCCAGCACAAAGAGATGCCAGATGGCGTGGTTGTAGGGAATTCGCTTGGCAACGTAGAAGATCACTCCGAGGCTGTAGACCAGCCCGCCCGCCGCGAGCAGCAGCAGCCCTTCACCAGCCAAATGGATATAGAGCTGATAGATGACCACCAGCGACAGCCAGCCCAGCATCAGGTAAGTAAAGAGCGACAACTTCTTGAAGCGATTGATAAACACCAGCTTGAACACCACACCAGCCAGCGCCAGGGCCCAGATCACCACCATCAAGCCCTTCGCCAGCGGCGTGTCGAGCGCCACCAGCAGAAAGGGGGTATAGGTGCCGGCAATCAGCAGATAGATGGCGCAGTGATCAAACACCTTGCACCAGCGCCTGGCTCGCCCTTCCGCCATGCTGTGATAGAGGGTCGAGGCGAGATAGAGCAGCACCAGACTGCCGCCATAAAGGCTGTAGCTCACCAGCGCCTGCGTACCCTGTCCCCATCCCTTAATGAGCAACAGCACCAGCCCGACAATCCCCAGCAACAATCCTGCACCGTGACTCAGCCGGTTTGCCAGCTCCTCCCGGGGGGAGTAATCCATCACACCACTCATAACATCGACTCCACAATAACTGTGGCTCACTCTACCCAGCGCCATTTCGGAGTACAAGTGTTCGCTTAAAAAATGGAGTGGCTGTCACCTGCCAACCTTTGGTGTATGCTCTGCCGCCGATGCCCGAGACAAGCGGCATAGACACCTACCCTGGTGAACTGGTCTGGAGAACCTGATGAAGTTGACTGAGCTGTTTGCACAAGCGGATCCCGCCTTTGGCGAGGCGATGAACACCTTGCTGGAGAGCTTCCACCACTCCGACGACAGTCAGGCCCCTTACCAGCGCGACCTGTTCACCCATCAGCTCGACCAGTCCAGCATGCCCGCCAGCGGCTGCTCGATCGAAGCCTATCTCGCCCGGCTGGCTACTCTGGTACCCGGCGCCTCTCACCTCACCTCGCCACGCTACATGGGTCATATGACGGCACCATTGCCGGCCTTCACTGCCGAGCTCTCCCGTCTGGTGGTGATGCTCAACCAGAATCCGATGAAGATGGAGTCCTCCCGGCTGCTCAGCTTTCTGGAGCGGGAGGTGCTGGCCAAGCTGCATCGCCTCATCTACGGCATGGACGATGCCTTCTACGGCGAACAGATGCATGCCAAGGATGCCGCCCTCGGCGTCATGACCAGCGGCGGCACTATCGCCAACGTCACCGCTCTCTGGTTGGCCCGCAACCGCGCCTGCGGCGACAACCTGTTCGCCCTCTACGAGCAGGGCTATCGCGGCGCCGTCATTCTCGGTTCACGGCTGATGCACTACTCCTTCGACAAGGGGATGGATCTGCTGGGGCTGGGCGCCCGCAGCGTCTGGCGCCTCGAGACTGACGAACAGAACCGGCTCAGTCTGGCTGCGCTGGAGCAGGCGCTGATCCAGTGCAAAGAGCAGAAATTGAAGGTGCTGGCATTGGTCGGCGTGGCAGGCAGTACCGACTTTGGCTCCATCGATCCCCTGCCGGAGCTGGCCGCCATCGCCGAGCGCGAGCAGATCCACTTCCACGTGGATGCTGCCTGGGGCGGCCCGACCCTCTTCTCCCCACGCTATCAAGGTCTGCTGGCCGGAATAGAGCAAGCCGACACCGTCACTCTGGATGGCCACAAGCAACTGCTGGTGCCGCTCGGTACCGGCATGCTGCTCTGCCGCCAGCCCGACCTGATGATGGCGGTCAAGCGGGAGGCCCCCTACGCCATTCGTGCCACCTCGTTCGATCAGGGTCGCTTTACCCTGGAGGGCACCCGCCCGGCCAATGCCCTCTATCTGGATGCCGCCTTCCAGCTGTTCGGCCAGCAAGGCTATGCCGAGCTTATCGAGGCCAACTACGACCGTGCCCGCCTGATGGCCGAGCTCATCGAAAGCGATCCTGCTTTCGAGCTGATGTCGGCGCCGGTGATGAACCTGCTCTCTTACCGCTGCATTCCGCCTCACCTGCAGGGCAAGGTGCTGGATGAAGCGGCCAACACGCAGATCAACGACTTCAACGTAGCGCTGCAAAAAGCCCAGCGCGCCGAGGGGCACAGCTTTGTCTCCCGTACCCAGCGGGCCGTGGTGCGCTACGGTGCCCAGCCGCTTACCCTGCTGCGTGCCGTGCTGCTCAACCCTCTGATTGAAGAGCGCCATATCCGCGACCTGCTGGCCGATCAGCAACGACTGGGGCTCACCATTGCTCGCCAACTGTTTGGCGACTGCGCGGAATAGGCGTAAAAATGAGCGGTCTTATTCATTTGCCGTTGTCTGCTGTACAGGTAGACTGGGCGAAATTTGCAGGCCATTTTTGAGGACTAGGCGCCAACAATGAAGCAATTTATTGAATTTATTCCACTTATCGTTTTCTTCGCGGTCTACAAGTTCTACGATATCTACATGGCGACCGGCGCACTGGTGGTGGTCACCGGTCTGCAGCTCGCCTATAGCTGGATCCGCTATCGCAAAGTCGAGAAGATGCAGCTCTTTACCTTCCTGCTAGTCGGCTTCTTTGGCGGCCTCACGGTTTTCTTCCACGATGACACCTTCATCAAGTGGAAAGTGACTGTCATCAACGTACTGTTCGCACTGGGTCTGCTCATCAGCCGCTACGGCTTTGGCAAGAATCTGATCAAACAGATGCTGGCCAAGGAGCTGCAAGCACCCGATAAGGTCTGGGACACCGTTAATCTCGGCTGGGTCGGCTTCTTTACCGTCTGTGGCCTGCTCAACCTCTATGTGGCGTTCAACCTGCCGCAGGAGATGTGGGTCAACTTCAAGGTGTTCGGCCTGCTGGGGATGACGCTGGTCTTTACCCTGCTGAGCGGCGTCTATCTCTACCGCCACATTCCGGCTGAGCACAAAGAACAGCTGAAAAAATAACCCTCATCAGAAAAGGATCCTCTCATGTGGTATCTCATCTACTCCGAAGATGTCCCCGATAGCCTGCCACTGCGCAAGCAGGTTCGCCCCGCCCATCTGGCCAGAGTTCAGGCTTTGCAGGATGAGGGGCGGCTGCTGACTGCCGGCCCCAATCCGGCCATCGATGCCGAGGATCCGGCCGATGCCGGCTTTACCGGCAGCACCGTCATCGCCGAGTTTGCCTCGCTGGCTGACGCCCAGGCCTGGGCCGATGCCGATCCCTATGTGACGGCAGGCGTCTATGCCACAGTGACCATCAAGCCGTTCAAGAAGGTCTTCTGACCCGAAGCGAATAGCGAAATAAAAAAGGCCGGACTGGAAGTTCATTCCAGTCCGGCCTTTTTGCATCCCGATATCTCGTTTATGCCTTGGCGACAAACCAGGGATTGAGGATGTCGGGCTTGTTGTAGGCAAGGGGTGAGCCATCGAGCTGGGTGACGCTGCCACCCGCCCCCTCCAGCACCGCCTGCGCCGCGCCGGTATCCCACTCGCAGGTGGGGGCGAGGCGCGGATAGAGCTCGGCGCCCCCCTCGGCGATGATGCAGAACTTGAGGGAGCTGCCCATGGAGACCAGCTCGAGCTCGCCAAAAGGAGCCAAGAAATCGAGGGTCTCCTGCGACAGGTGGTTGCGACTGCCCACCACCCGCCACGCCTCTCCTTCACGATGAGGCCGGGTCTGGATGGCCTGGCGCTCGCCATCGGTGATGCGCCAGGCCCCCGCGCCCTTGCCGCCATACCAGAGCCTGTCCAGCACCGGCGCATAGACTAATCCCCAGCGCGGTGCCCCCTCTGCAATCAGCGCGATATTGACGGTGAACTCGCCGTTGCGGGAGACAAACTCCTTGGTGCCGTCGAGGGGATCCACCAGCCAGTAGCGGGACCAGCCGTGGCGCGCCGCCATCACCTCGGGCCCCGATTCCTCCGACAGCACAGGAATCTCGGGAGTCAGCCGTGTCAACGCCTGCACAATCACCTCATGCGCCCCCTTGTCAGCAGCCGTGAGCGGACTCTCGTCACTCTTGTACTCCACCGCGAAGGGCTGGCTGTAGATGGCCATGATGGCCGCTCCCGCCGCGCGAGCGACAGGTTCAAGTTCGGTGATATCGGGGTGGTACAAGGGATGATCCATAACAATCTCGTCCAGCTCACAGGGTCAACCAGTGTAACCCTTTTGACATCAACTGCTTATAGCCGATTGTGCTGGGTTATTACGGCGCGGGAGTTGCCATCGTTTGAACAGGGCCAAAAATAACAAAGGACGCCGTGGCGTCCCTTGTTATTTCTAGCGGCCGGTCTCAGGCCGCGGGCCTATTTTGCAACTCAGATCCCCTGACGGGCTTCCTGCATCAGCAAGCGCATGTCGCTGACCGCCTTGGCCAGACCATCGAAGGCGGCGCGGCCGATGATGGCGTGTCCGATGTTGAGCTCATAGAGCTCGGGGATAGCAGCGATAGCCTTGACGTTGTGGTAGTGCAGGCCGTGGCCGGCATTGACCTTCAAGCCCTTGCCTGCGGCATAGGAGGCACCGGCGGCGATGCGCTTGAACTCGGCGTTACGCTCAGCATCTGTGGTGGCATCGGCATAACGGCCGGTATGGATCTCGATAAAGGGGGTGCCACTCTCGGCAGCCGCATCGATCTGGATGGGATCGGCATCGATAAAGAGCGAAACCTGGGCACCCACGGCAGAGAGGCGGGCAACTGCGTCGGTCACCTTGTCCAGCTGACCGGCCACGTCCAGACCGCCCTCTGTGGTCACTTCGGTGCGCTTCTCGGGCACCAGACAGACGAAGTGGGGCTTGATGCGGCAGGCGATGCCGATCATCTCTTCGGTCACCGCCATCTCCAGGTTCATTCTGGTCTGAATAGTCTGGCGCAGGATCTCCACATCACGGTCGGTGATATGGCGGCGATCTTCTCGCAGATGCACGGTAATGCCATCGGCCCCAGCCTGCTCGGCCACGAACGCGGCCTGTACCGGATCCGGATACTGGGTGCCACGGGCGTTGCGCAGAGTCGCGATATGGTCGATGTTCACACCCAGATAGATTTCACTCATTGAGAACTCCTTGAAAGGCTTCATCTGTTGACTGCGCGGTCAGCGAATCACCCCGCGCCAATATCCGTATGTCTGTAATCTGTGTCAGCCTTGCATGCTGGCTTTGCGTTTTAAAAACAGCTCCCGGCTCTTTAGCTGGCGCTTGCCCAGATAGGGTTGCAGTGCCAGTCGGCTGAAACGTTTGGCCGCCTGCAGCAAGGGAGGGGTATCGAAACGTCCCTCGGCAAAGGCGAGCAGGTGGGCACCGAGAAACAGGGTACGGGGATCCGGCGCCCGCTCGCAAGCAACAAAGCCCAACTCACGCTCGAAGCCATAGAGCAAGGTCGGCTCGATGGGCGACTCGTCGTCTGCCGTGTATTCGAAATCGACCGCATAGCCGAGCGCCTGCAACAGCAGGAACTCGAAGCGGCGCAGCGGCAGCTCAGGCGTCTCACCATCGGCCAGCGCCATGATGGCACGGGCATAGGCATCGAACACTTCGGGGAACGGGGTGTGGGCTTCGAGCAGGTAGTAAACCAGCTCGTTGAGATAGAGGCCGTAGAAGAGGCGATCGCCACCGAGTCGCAGGGAGTGGTCGGGACACTCGACATGGGTGAGATTCTTGAGATCCCCCTTGCCGCGCCAAGCGATGGTGAGCAGGGTAAAGGGCTGCAAAAGCCCCTTGAGAGTGGAGCGTGGGGCCCGCGCCCCCCCCGGGCCCCCCCGGAAAAAACGCCCCAAAAAGGGGTTGG
>NZ_JBSTYP010000102.1:0-8656 GCF_054052405.1 Aeromonas aquatilis
CTGGGGTATCCATGATGGTAGACCTCAAGGTGATGGCCTACTTCAAGCTTAGCCTTTCAACACGTAATTGGGACATAGCCATAAAAAAGCCCGAGTCGATGACTCGGGCTTTTTGCTGAATGCCGCTTCGATTAGGAGAAGCAGGCCTGCAGCACGTAGAAGATCGCGATAGCCAGAATGGCACCGGCAGGCAGGGTGATGATCCAGGAGACCACAATGTTGCGCAGAACACCCAGATTCAACGCCGCAATACCGCGCGCCAAGCCAACACCCATCACAGCACCGACCAGGGTTTGGGTGGTGGAGATGGGCAGACCGGTGCCGGAGGCAATCACTACGGTCGCGGCAGTGGCCAGCTGAGCGGCAAAACCACGGCTCGGGGTCAGGTGAGTGATGCCGGTACCGACCGTCGCCATCACCTTCTCGCCCATAGTCGCCAGACCGATCACGATACCGATACCACCAAGGGGCAGGATCCACCAGGCAATGGCGGCCTGACCGGAAATCTCGCCACCGGAAGCCACGATAGAGGCAACTGCAGAGAGCGGGCCAATGGCGTTGGCCACATCGTTGGAGCCGTGGGCAAAGGCCATGGCACAGGCGGTAATCACCATCAGGATGCCGAACACCTTCTCCACGTTGGCGAAGTGCATCTTGCTGTCATCCTGCGGGTTGTACTTCTGACCGCGAATGTAGATCCAGCCGGCAAACGCCACTGCGATGGAGATGGCAACGGAGAGCAAAATGCCCTCGCCATCGGTCAGGTGCAGACCGACGTGGGTCAGCCCCTTCTTGATGGTCACCAGACAGATCACCAGCGCAGTCAGGAACATGTAAAACGGCACATAGCGCTTGGCATTGTTCAGGGGATCATCAGTGTTGAAGATAAGCTTCTGCACGCTGATGAACATGAAGTAGGCGATAACACCTGAGATAGCCGGGGTGATGACCCAGGAGCCGACGATGCCGCCAAACTTGCTCCACTGCACCGCTTCCGGGCCAATGCTCACCACCGCAAAACCGACGATGGCGCCGATGATGGAGTGGGTGGTGGAAACAGGCCAGCCGAAGTAGGAGGCGAGGATCAACCAGGCGCCCGCCGCCAGCAGGGAGGCGATCATGCCGAGCACCAGCAGGTCCGGGCTATCGACAAACGCATTGCTGTCGATGATGCCGTTACGGATGGTGGCCGTCACTTCGCCACCGGCCAGATAGGCACCGGCAAATTCGAAGATCATGGCAATGATGATCGCCTGACGGATGGTCAGGGATTTGGTGCCGACCGATGTTCCCATGGCGTTGGCCACGTCATTCGCGCCAATACCCCAAGCCATCAAAAAGCCGAACAAGGCCGCCACGAGCACCAGAGTGGTGCCGTAATTCGCGATAATGTCCATTAATAGTGTTTACCCAGTCAGTCGATTACGAACGAGCCAGCATCAGTTCCAGACGGGCGCCTACGCGCTCGGCCTGATCTGCCAGGTCACCTACCCATTCGAGGATCTTGTAAAGGAACATCACATCGATCGGATTGTAATTGTGCTCAACCGCTTGCAGCTGTTGGCGCAGTCCGATCTGCATGGTGTCTGTATCGTCCTCGATCAGATCCAGCTGGTGGATCATCTCGGCAACCATTTCCACTTCCCGTCCTTTGAAGCCGGTCTCGAGCAGCTCGTCGAGCTCCCCGATCGCTTTCTCGGCCTGAGCGGTCGCATCAATACAACGTTTGAGGTAAGCCATGAAATCCGTCCGCATTTCGGCGGGGAACTCCATGCGACGACCAAGCATGCGGCCGGAGATATCCTTGGCACGGTTGGCAATCTTGTCTTGCTGGGTCAACAGCTCCAGCAGGTCGGTACGTGCAACCGGCAGGAACAGGCCGCGAGGCAGTTTCAGACGGATTTCACGCTTGAGGGTATCTGCCTCTTTTTCCAGTTGGGCGATCTGCTGCCGGATCTGCTCGGCATCTTCCCAACGGTCTTCGGCAACGGCGTCAAAGAAGGGAACCAACTGCTGGGAGCACTGGTGAACCTTGACGATATGCTTCTGCAGCGGCTTGATGGGGGACTTGGCAAAAAGCCCCAAAATAGTATTTACTGGCATGGCCAAACCTGTGTCGGTGAAAAAACACTCGATACGATTTTATGAGGCGCGCATGGTAACCGAACTGCGCCCTCAATTAAACCGCGAATTAATCTAGTCGTCTCGCGGGCATTATATCCCCGCGACCCGAATCCTGCCCCCCAAAGTTGCCTGCCAACCCGGAATGACTATGCAAACTGAGATCGAGATAAAGTTTTTTGTCGCCCGCGACATTCAACCCGAGTTATCCAACCTGCTGAATTCTCTTGAGATTAAAGAATCATCACAACAGCAGCTCGGCAACGTCTATTTCGATACGCCGACCTTGGCTCTGCGCCAGCTGGATATGGGGCTGCGGATCCGCCGCTGCGATGCCTTCGCCGAGCAGACCATCAAATGCCGCGGCCAGGCGGTGGGCGGCCTGCACGCCAGACCCGAATACAACGCTCCCGTGAGCGGCGATCTGCCGACCCTCTCGGCCTTTCCCGATGAGATTTGGCCGCCCCTGACCGAGCGTGACCACATTCAGCAGCAGCTGGTCGCCCAGTTTCGTACCGACTTCCTGCGCCGCCATTGGCTGATCGCCTTCGAGGGGGCCGAGATTGAGCTGGCCTGGGATCAGGGAAAGATAGTCGGCAGCCAAGGCAGCACCACCATCAACGAACTGGAACTGGAGCTCAAATCAGGCGCTACCGCGGCGCTGTTTGCGCTGGCCCAACGCCTCGCTCGGCTGGGTGGCATTCGTTTGGGGGCACAGTCCAAGGCGCAGCGCGGCTATCGAATGGCCGGGCTAGGCAAGCCACTGACCCTGCAATTTCTGGCCACCAGCGAAGCCATGGATGTGGCAACCTCCATCGCCGCCGGCCTGAGTCACTGGCAGCATCACGAGCAGCTCTGGCTGGAAAATCCGCAGAATGAGAATATTCGGCAGCAAGCATTCGCCGCCCTGTGTGAAGGGATTGCGCTGATTGAACGCCGGGCGGCCGAGCTGACGCAGCCGACCCTTTGGGGTTCAGAGCTGACAAGCCTGCTGGCACATCTGCAAACCGCACCAGCCTCTGATCGCCAGTGGCCCACCGAGCTGGCTGACCTCTTCCTCTCAGCGGATTATGTCGCACTACAGCTGGCTATCACCGACTGGCTGCACAACGCACGCTGAGCGGCCAATCCGCTGCCACCGCAAACAGAACGGGTGAGCCA
Organism: Aeromonas aquatilis; assembly: GCF_054052405.1. Lineage (NCBI taxonomy): Bacteria > Pseudomonadati > Pseudomonadota > Gammaproteobacteria > Aeromonadales > Aeromonadaceae > Aeromonas > Aeromonas aquatilis. Next base: position 3,283 of record NZ_JBSTYP010000102.1, read on the forward strand.
AGGCTCACCCGTTTTGCATTACAGCAGGTTGAGCTGCTGCATGGCGCTGCGAATGCGCTCGCGGGTCGCTTCCGACAGTGGCATCACCGGCAGACGGCACTCTTCGCTGCAAAAACCGAGCAGGGAAGCGGCATATTTGGCACCAGCCGGGCTCGGCTCGGCAAACATCGCCTGATGAAGCGGAATCAGCTTGTCTTGCAGCTCACGCGCTTCTTGCCACTTGCCCGCCAGCGTGAGGTTCTGCACCTCGGCCACCACCTTGGGCGCCACGTTGGCGGTCACCGAGATACAGCCCTGGCCGCCGCCAATGTTGTAGGCCACCGCAGTAGCATCTTCACCGGAGAGCCAGGCAAAGTGCTTTTTGATCAGCTGGCGCTCGGTCCAGGGGCGGGCCAGATCGCCGGTCGCGTCTTTCACACCGGCAATGCGCGGCAGCTCGGCCAGACGGGCCAGGGTCGCCGGTTGCACGTCAACGATGGCGCGCGGCGGGATGTTGTAGACGATGATCGGCTTGGCGGTGGCATCGTGTACCGCCTTGAAGTGGTGGTAGAGCCCCTCCTGATTGGGACGGTTGTAGTAACCGGCTACATGCAGAGTGGCATCAGCGCCCACCCGCTCGGCATGGAGGGTGTACTCGATCGCTTCGACCGGATTGTTGGAGCCCGCTCCGGCAATCACCGGAATACGGCCAGCGACCTGTTTGACCACCAGCTCCACCACTCGGCAATGCTCGTCGTGGGTCAGGGTCGGACTTTCCCCCGTGGTGCCCACCGGCACAATGCCGTGAGTACCCTGCTCGATATGCCACTCCACCAGACGCAGCAGCGCCTCTTCATCCAGCCTTCCCTGTCGAAACGGGGTGATCAACGCAACGATTGAACCTTGAAACATGGGATCTCCTTCTCCTAAATGACGCGCATATGGCAATAAAAAACCCCGGTACGTGTGCGCAACCGGGGTTTGAAGCTTCTCAGGGATGAGAGGTTACGCGCGAACGTCGGCAGGCCCGAATTTCAGGCTTTTTTTGTGCTTTCGTTTCAACCCGTTGAACCGCATTTCGTCATCTCTGGTCAAAAAATGGTGTCTGGGCATATTTCGGGAACACGGCATAAATGTCAAGGCGAAAGGGGCTATGTATAATGGCCGCCCAAAATTGCGTGGAGAGACCCGATGAGCAGCCCTATCAGTGCCGTCAGCCAGATGCTGGAACGAAACCAAGCCCTCTTTGTCGGCAAGCGGCTACTTGTCTGTGGCGCGCTGGAGGATGACTACCCCCGCCAGCTGGCGACCCTGGCCCAGACCCTGACCGTCTTTACCACCGATTACTGCTACTACCGCAGCCAGCAGGCCGCCCTCGGTGAGGCCATTCTGTTCGACCACCAGATTGGCGGAGCCCCCCGCTTCGATGCCCTGTTGCTGCTGATGCCCAAGGCCAAGGCCGAGGCACAATATCTGCTGGCCATGATGACCCCCTTGCTGGAAGCGGGTGCCGATCTGTTCCTCGCCGGCGAAAACCGTGGCGGCATCAATGGCGCCGACAAGCTGCTGGCCCCCTATGGCGAAAAGCCGATCAAGCGTGACTCGGCCCGCCGCTGCTCCCTCTATCACGGTGAGCTCTGCAAACCGGTCGCCCCGTTCGATCTGGATAGCTGGTTTGGCCGCTACCAGTGCAAGGCGGGTGATACCGAGCTGACCGTGCTTGCACTGCCCGGCGTCTTCAGCGCCGCCGAGCTGGATCTCGGCACTCAGATGCTGCTGGCCACCGTGCCGGCCATGAAGGGTTCACTGCTCGATTTCGGTTGCGGTGCCGGGGTGATTGGGTCCGTACTGGCCAAGCGCAATCCGGATCTGCAAGTCAACATGGTGGATATCAGCGCACTGGCACTCGAATCGAGCCGCCGCACCCTGGCGATCAACGGTCTGCAGGGCAAGGTCACCGCTTCCGATGTCTACTCGGATGTCTCCACCCGTTTCCAGCACATCGTCTCCAACCCACCATTCCATGCGGGTCTCAAAACCTTCTATGCGGCAACCGAGCAGTTCCTGGCCAAGGCGCCGGAATTTTTGCTGCCAAATGGTTCGCTGACCATTGTTGCCAACGCCTTCTTGCGCTACCAGCCTATACTGGAGACACACTTCAAACGGACTGAAGTGATCAGCAGTGATGCCAAATTCAAGGTCTATCTGAGCAAAGTGTAAATAAGTGTAAATAAGTGTAAGCAGCACAATAAAACAGCTAGAGAGCGCCATCCGGCATCTGATAAGGTATTAAGCACACGATAAAAACCACCCCTTTAGGGGTGTTTTTATACCGAACATTGAAAACCTTTTCATGTTGTTAATTCAGGGAGAGAAATACGATGGCAGGCATATTGACCATGATCCTGGCTGGTGGCGAAGGTACTCGCCTGCAGCCTCTGACCACCACCCGCAGCAAGCCTTCCGTCCCCTTCGGTGGCAGCTACCGGCTGATCGACTTTGTCCTCAACAACTTCGTCAACGCCGACTTTCTGCGCATCTATGTACTGACCCAATTCAAATCACAGTCCCTCTACCTGCACATGAAGAAGGGGTGGAATATCGTCGGCATCACCGACCGCTTTATCGACCCCATACCGGCACAGATGCGCATGGGCAAACGCTGGTATGACGGCACCGCCGATGCTATCTACCAGAACCTCGGCTTTATCGAGCGGGCCGAACCGGATCATGTCTGCATCTTCGGCTCCGACCACATCTACAAGATGGATGTGAGCCAGATGGTCACCTTCCACAAGCAGAAGAATGCCGCCATGACAGTTGCAGCCCTGCGCATGCCCATCGAAGAGGCGAGCGCCTTCGGGGTGATCGAGGTCGATACCGAAGGGCGGATGATCGGCTTTCAGGAAAAGCCGAAGCAGCCCAAGCACATTCCCGGCGATCCGACCCAGGCGCTGGTCTCCATGGGCAACTACATCTTCGAGACCGATGCCCTCTGCCGCGAACTGAAGCGGGATGCCGCCGAAGAGAACTCCAGCCACGACTTTGGCAAGGATGTGATCCCGAGCCTCTACCCACGCGCCCCCGTCTATGTCTACGACTACAGCACCAACGTCATCCCCGGCGAGAAACCGCACGTCTACTGGCGGGATGTGGGCACCCTCGACTCTTATTGGCAAGCGCACATGGACCTGGTGGCCGACAATCCCCCCTTCTCCCTCTATAACCGCAAGTGGCCGCTACACACCCACTATCCGGCGCTGCCGCCTGCCACCTTCATCGACAGCGACGAGTGCAAGGTGAAGATCGCCAACTCGCTGATCTCCGCCGGTTGCTTCATTCAGGGCAGCCAGATCCAGCGATCCATCCTCGGTTTCCGCTGCAATATCGGCGCGTGCAGCCATATCAGTGAATCCGTGCTGCTGGGGGACGTGAAGATTGGTGAAGGGTGCTCCATCCGGCGCGCGATTATAGATAAAAATGTTGAAATTGCGCCCGGCACCGTTATCGGTGAAAATCTGGACCACGATAGAGAGCGATTTACCGTATCCGAAGGCGGTATCGTGGTGGTACCTAAGGGAGCAAGAGTTGGCTATTAACCCACTAAAAATCCTGTTTGTTGCCTCGGAAGTTGAGGGGCTGGTCAAGACCGGGGGCCTGGCCGATGTCGCCAGAGCCCTGCCGATGTACCTGGCCCAGAAGGGGCATGATGTCAGGATCATGTTGCCCTTCTACAAGACGATAAAGCGACGGGATGAGGCCAGACTAGTGGCGTCACGCTGGTTGCCAACCCACCCGGGTCTGCCGGATATCGGTTATCGCATTTACCAGATGGAGCTGGATGACGTCTGCGTCTATCTGCTCGACTGCCCGCAATATTTCGATCGTCCCCAGCTCTACGCCGAGAACAATCAGGCCTATCCGGATAATGGCGAGCGCTTTGCCTTCTTCTCGGCCGCGGCCCTCCATGCCTGCGAGCAGCTCGGCTTTGCCCCGGATATCGCCCACTGCAATGACTGGCACACCGGCCTGCTGCCACTGCTGCTGAAAACCCGTCATGCTCACAACCCCTTCTTCCAGCAGACCCGCAGCGTGATCAGCATTCACAACGCGGCGTTTCAGGGGGTGTTTGGCCGCGAGCAGTTCTGGGCCATGCCCGAAATCGCCGACTACGAACGCCGCATCAACTACGACTACGGTCATGTCAACCTGCTCAAATGCGGGGTGCTTTACGCCGACAAGATCAATGCGGTCAGCCCCAACTATGCCCAGGAGCTGCTGACTCACCTCGGCGCCCACGGCATGGCGCATATCTTCCAGCAACGGGCGGCGGATCTCTGCGGCATCCTCAACGGCTGCGACTACAAGGACTGGGATCCTGAGTTCGACGAATTCCTGCCTGCGACCTACAGCATCGACAACATGGCTGGCAAACAGATCTGCAAAGAGAGCCTGCAGCAGGAGGCGGGGCTGGCCGTGGCGGACTTGCCCATCTACGGCATGGTTTGCCGCCTGACCGAGCAGAAGGGCGTTCCCCTGCTGCTCCCAGCGCTGGAGAAATTCCTCCACCATCAGGTACAAGTGGTGATCGTCGGCTCTGGCGATCCTGCGCTCGCCACGCAACTGCAAACCATGGCCCAGGATTATCCGGGCAAGCTCGCCTTCATCAACACCTATGACGATCGACTGGCTCATCTGGTCGAAGCCGGTGCCGACTTCTTCCTGATGCCCTCGCTGTTCGAGCCTTGCGGCCTCAACCAGATGTACAGTCTCGCCTATGGCACCCTGCCACTGGTGCGCGCCGTGGGAGGTCTGAAAGATACCGTGGTGGATTGGGATGCGGATCACGAGCATGCCACCGGCTTCTGCTTCAGCGATCCGACTGCCGCCATCCTGCTCGATACCATGCGCCGCAGCCTGCTCTATTTCCTGCAGGACAAAGAGCGTTTTGCCAAGGTGCAGCGCAATGCCATGAGCACCCGCTTCAACTGGCCTGACTCGGTCACCCAGTATGAACGGATGTATCAGAGCGCATTGGGCCGTTACTGAACGCCAAACGTCAGCTGATTGCTGAAGTTTTGTACCCTTGGCGCCACTTTGGGCGTCAACAGCGAAAAAAGTCCCCTTTGGCTGTTGACGCTCCCCCAAAACTCTATAGAATCCCCCTCCGCAGTGATGCGAAGGTGGCGGAATTGGTAGACGCGCTAGCTTCAGGTGTTAGTGTCCCACGGATGTGAGGGTTCGAGTCCCTCTCTTCGCACCAATACTGCCATGCTGATTCAGCAGCATGTAAATCCAACTAGAAAACCCGAATGTGCGAAGGTGGCGGAATTGGTAGACGCGCTAGCTTCAGGTGTTAGTGCCCCCCGGGTGTGAGGGTTCGAGTCCCTCTCTT
>NZ_JBSTYP010000103.1:0-7950 GCF_054052405.1 Aeromonas aquatilis
AGGCTGGGGTATCCATGATGGTAGACCTCAAGGTGATGGCCTACTTCAAGCTTAGCCTTTCAACACGTAATTGGGACATAGCCTTTTTTTTTGGCCAATTCCTCGGCAAAGGTAGACGCAGCGCGGGTTTCAGGATGATCCAGAGCAAAGTTGTAGAGTAAAAAATCAAAAAAAGTTGACTTTACTCCCCTGCAATTTAAAACTCGGGAAAGTTGAATGGTTATTACAGGGGTAGAACATGACTGTCGGTATCGAGGAAGCCATGCTTCCCGAAGAACAGCTGATCAGCCGCACTTTTACAGATGAAGACAGGGAATTGTTGCGCTCATACGATGGGCTCATCGATGGCTTGGCCGAGTTGTTCGGCAAGCATTGTGAAGTGGTTCTCCACTCCCTGGAAAATCTGCACGAGTCGGTGATCAAGATCGCCAACGGATTTAATACCGGACGCACCCTCGGGGCACCCATCACCGATCTGGCGTTGCGGATGCTCAAGGATATCGAGAGCACCGGTCAGGATTATACCCAGAGCTATTTTGCGCGCAGCCGCACCGGTGCGTTGATGAAGTCGAGCACCATCGCTATTCGCAACAGCGAGCGGCAAGTAGTGGGGCTTATCTGCATCAACCTGCACATTAATGCGCCTTTCCACGAATTCGTGGCCGAATTTTTCCCGACGCCCCAGCAGGCGGCGCGCCAGTCACCCGAGACCTTCGCCAACAGTGTGGAAGAGTTGGTTGCCCAGACGGTAGATAACACCATCGACGAGATCAACCGAGATCCCACCGTGGCCAACAATGCCAAGAACCGCTTCATCGTGACCCAACTGTTCGAGAAGGGCATTTTCGACATCAAGGATTCGATCAATCTGGTGGCGGACAAACTCAATATTTCAAAACATACCGTTTATCTTTACATCCGACAGCGCAAGCAGGGTGAAGACGAGAACGAGTAAATCATTCCAGAAGGGGATAGATGAATGGCTAAAGAAGTGATTGCCACCGACAAGGCGCCCGCCGCGATTGGTCCATATGTTCAGGCTACCAAGGTTGGCGAGATGATCTTCACCTCCGGGCAGATCCCGCTCGATCCTGCCACCATGGAGATCGTGGTTGGCGGCATCGAAGAGCAAGCCGAACGGGTGATGAAGAATCTGATCGCCGTGTTGCACGCTGCCGGTGCCGATGCCAGCAAAGTGGTAAAAACCACCTGCTTCCTGAGCGACATGAACAACTTCGTTGCCTTCAACCAGGTCTATGCCCGCTACTTTGGTGATGCGGCGCCTGCCCGCTCTTGCGTGGAAGTGGCCCGTCTGCCAAAAGATGTGCTGGTCGAGGTCGAGGCGATTGCCCACCTCTGATCGCCAACTGCAAAAAAGCCCCTCATGGCAGGGGCTTTTTTGTTTTTGGCGTAAAATGGACCGGGTCAGTACAGGAGTCCTGCTATGAGTCTTAGTTTTGCCATTCTGGTCACGGGGCCTGCCTATGGCACCCAGTCGGCCAGTACCGCCTATCGTTTTGCCCGCACCCTGCTAGCGCAGGGGCATACCTTGTCCCACCTGTTCTTCTATCAGGACGGGGTCTGCAACGGCAACAGTTTGCACCTGCCCGCATCCGATGAGACCGACCTGGTGCGTCTGTGGCGAGAGCTGGCAGAAGGGCAGGGGATCCGTATCGACGTCTGTGTTGCCGCTGCCATGCGGCGCGGTGTGCTCGATGAACAGGAGGCCAAGGGGGCGGGGCAGGGGCACTTCAATCTGCAAGCGCCATTTTGCCTGAGCGGTCTGGGCCAGTTGGCCGAGGCGGCGCTTACCGCCGATCGGCTGGTTCAGTTCTAGGGGGAGTCATGAGCAAGAAAATCGCCTTTATCTGCAGTCGTGGCCCCCACGGTCATGCTGCCGGTCGGGAGGGGCTGGATGCCCTGCTGGCCACCTCGGCCATGACCGATTCGCTGGCGTTGTTCCTGATTGGGGACGGCGTGCTGCAACTGCTCAAGGAGCAGCAACCGGCCGCTATTTTGCAGCGCCACTATGCGCCCACCTTCAAAATGCTGGAACTCTACGACATCGAAGAGGTCTATGTTTGTGCTGACTCGCTGGCAGAGCGTGGCGTGACAGTGGATGATCTGCTGATCACCGTAGAGAGTCTGCCGCGCCAGGAGCTGGCTCGGCGCTGGGCACAATGTTCGACTCACATCAGCTTTTGAGGTCTCCATGTTGCATCTGATATTGAACTCCCCCTTTCAGAGTCAGGCTTTGGCACAGGCGCTCTCATACCTCCAGCCGGAGGATGAGCTGGTACTGATGCAGGATGCCGTGATAGCGGCATCGGCTCCCCAGTGGAGCGCGCGGCTGGCGGGCATCCCGCTTTATGTGATGCAGGAAGACTTGCAAGCTCGCGGTTTGCATCATCGGGTGGGCAATGCACTCGATATGGCGGGTCTGGTGGCGCTGATTGCGCAAAAAGGTTCCCCGCGCACCTGGGGTGACTGAGAAGCACATTTTCAAGAGAATTCAAGGTGGTGTCATGAAATCAAACGGATCCGGATTGTCCTTTTGTGACGCGAATTGTATAAATCTTGACTCCCCAGACAACAGGGCATAAAATTTCGCGTCCCCGTATCTGCGGGGAGGATTTTCCACACGTTTATGAAGTCATTATCAGGAGCCTTTTGATGGCAACTATTAACCAGTTGGTTCGCAAGCCACGCATCAAGCTCGTTGTGAAAAGCAACGTGCCGGCGCTGGAAGCGTGCCCTCAGAAGCGTGGCGTATGCACCCGTGTATATACCACCACCCCGAAGAAGCCTAACTCTGCACTGCGTAAAGTATGCCGTGTACGTCTGACCAACGGCTTCGAAGTCACCTCCTACATCGGTGGTGAAGGTCACAACCTGCAAGAGCACTCTGTTGTTCTGATCCGTGGCGGTCGTGTAAAAGACTTGCCAGGTGTTCGTTATCACACCGTTCGTGGTGCGTTGGACTGTGCCGGTGTTAAAGACCGTAAGCAGGCTCGCTCCAAGTATGGCGTGAAGCGTCCTAAAGCTTAATGGTTCTCCGTTAAGTAAGGCCAAACGTTAATTCGTTTCTAGTTAGATAGCTTTCTAGTTTTGGGTAATCCCTGAAGTTACGGAGAATTTGAAATGCCAAGACGTCGTGTTGTTGGTCAGCGTAAAATCCTGCCAGATCCCAAGTTCGGATCAGAGCTGCTGGCTAAATTTGTCAACGTAGTAATGGTTGACGGTAAGAAATCTGTTGCAGAAGCCATCGTATACGGTGCCCTGGACATCATTGCCACCAAATCTGGCAAAGAGCACCTGGCCCTGTTCGAAGTCGCTCTGGATAACATTCGTCCGGCGGTCGAGGTTAAATCTCGTCGCGTCGGTGGTGCAACCTATCAGGTGCCGGTAGAAGTTCGTCCGGTACGTCGCAATGCCCTGGCAATGCGCTGGTTGGTTGATGCCGCTCGTAAACGTGGTGAAAAATCAATGGCTCAGCGTCTGGCTGGCGAGCTGCTGGATGCCGCTGACAATAAGGGTTCGTCTGTCAAGAAACGTGAAGACGTTCACCGTATGGCTGAAGCGAACAAAGCCTTCGCTCACTTCCGCTGGTAATCCGCTTGCGCAGGGTCTTTTGGCTCTGCGCACCTTTAATTATCTAGGGACAAGCGCCTTAGTAAGAGGATGACAATGGCTCGTACAACCCCCATTGAGCGTTATCGTAACATCGGTATCTCCGCTCACATTGACGCCGGTAAGACTACTACTACCGAGCGCGTACTGTTTTACACCGGTGTAAGTCACAAGATCGGTGAAGTTCACGATGGCGCTGCCACCATGGACTGGATGGAACAGGAACAAGAGCGTGGTATCACCATCACCTCCGCCGCGACCACCGCTTTCTGGTCCGGAATGGGTAAACAGTTCCAACCGCACCGTATCAACATCATCGATACCCCGGGCCACGTTGACTTTACTATCGAAGTAGAGCGTTCAATGCGTGTTCTGGACGGTGCCGTGATGGTGTACTGTGCCGTAGGTGGCGTACAGCCACAGTCTGAAACCGTATGGCGTCAGGCTAACAAGTACAAGGTTCCCCGTATCGCGTTCGTCAACAAGATGGACCGTACCGGCGCCAACTTCCTGCGCTGCGTTGAGCACATCAAGACCCGTCTGAAAGGCGTTCCGGTTCCCCTTCAGCTGAACATCGGCTCCGAAGAGAACTTCAAGGGCGTTGTTGACCTGGTCAAGATGAAAGCCATCAACTGGAGCGAAGCTGACCAGGGTGTATCCTTCGATTACGAAGACGTCCCGGCTGAGCTGCTGGAACAGGCGCAAGAAATGCGCATGAATCTGGTTGAAGCCGCTGCTGAAGCGTCTGAAGACCTGATGGAAAAATACCTGGGCGGCGAAGAGCTGACCGAGGAAGAGATCAAGCAAGCTCTGCGTCAGCGTGTGCTGAACAACGAAATCATCCTGGTAACCTGTGGCTCCGCGTTCAAGAACAAGGGCGTACAGGCAATGCTGGATGCCGTTGTTGACTATCTGCCGGCTCCGACCGACGTAGCTGCTATCGACGGCCTGAAAATGGACGGCGAGACCAAAGACGAGCGTCATGCTTCTGATGACGAGCCGTTCTCTGCGCTGGCGTTCAAGATCGCTACCGACCCGTTCGTTGGTAACCTGACCTTCTTCCGCGTCTACTCCGGTGTGGTTAACTCCGGTGACACCGTGCTGAACTCCGTCAAGGACAAGCGCGAGCGTTTTGGCCGTATCGTTCAGATGCACGCCAACAAGCGCGAAGAGATCAAAGAAGTACGCGCTGGTGACATCGCTGCTGCTATCGGTCTGAAAGACGTGACCACTGGTGACACCCTGTGTGACCAGAACGCACCGATCATCCTCGAGCGTATGGAATTCCCGGAGCCGGTAATTTCTATCGCGGTTGAGCCGAAAACCAAGGCTGACCAAGAGAAGATGGGTCTGGCACTGGGCCGTCTGGCTCAGGAAGATCCGTCCTTCCGCGTATGGACTGACGAAGAGTCAGGTCAAACCATCATCGCCGGTATGGGTGAGCTGCACCTGGACATCATCGTTGACCGTATGCGTCGCGAGTTCAAGGTTGAAGCGAACGTAGGTAAGCCGCAGGTTGCCTACCGTGAAACCATCCGTAACACCGTCAAGGATATCGAAGGTAAGCACGCCAAGCAGTCTGGTGGTCGTGGTCAGTACGGTCACGTTGTGATCGACATGTACCCGCTGGAAGAAGGCAAAGCCTACGAATTCGTCAACGACATCAAAGGTGGTGTCATTCCTGGTGAATTCATCCCGGGTGTTGATAAAGGTATCCGCGAGCAGCTTAAATCTGGTCCGCTGGCTGGTTACCCGGTTATGGATCTGGGTGTGCGTCTGCACTTCGGTTCTTACCATGATGTCGACTCTTCCGAACTGGCGTTCAAAATCGCTGCTTCCATGGCCTTTAAGGCTGGCTTCATGAAAGCCAACCCGGTTCTGCTGGAACCGATCATGAAAGTAGAAGTTGAAACTCCGGAAGATTACATGGGCGACGTTATCGGTGACCTGAACCGTCGTCGTGGCCTGATCGAAGGTATGGAAGATGGCCCGTCCGGCAAGATCGTACGTGCTCTGGTGCCGCTGGCCGAAATGTTCGGTTATGCAACTGCACTGCGTTCCGCTACCCAAGGTCGTGCTTCCTACGCCATGGAATTCGCCAAGTATCACGATGCACCGACCAACGTTGCACAAGCTGTGATCGAAGAGCGCAAATCCAAGTAATTTAAGATTCCCCGCCTACGACGGTAGGCGGGTTTAACCTAGAAGGACTACGTCGTGTCTAAAGAAAAATTTGAGCGTAACAAACCGCACGTAAACGTCGGCACCATCGGCCACGTTGACCACGGTAAAACCACCCTGACTGCAGCTATCACCAACGTGCTGGCCAAGCACTTCGGTGGTAAAGCTTTCGCCTTCGACCAGATCGACAAGGCACCGGAAGAGCGTGAGCGTGGTATCACCATCAACACCTCCCACGTAGAATACGACACCGCTACCCGTCACTACGCTCACGTAGATTGCCCGGGTCACGCCGACTACGTTAAAAACATGATCACCGGTGCTGCCCAGATGGACGGCGCGATCCTGGTAGTAGCAGCGACTGACGGCCCGATGCCGCAGACTCGTGAGCACATCCTGCTGGGTCGTCAGGTTGGTATCCCGTACATGATCGTGTTCATGAACAAGTGTGACATGGTTGATGACGAAGAGCTGCTCGAACTGGTCGAGATGGAAGTTCGTGAACTGCTGACCGAGTACGACTTCCCGGGTGATGACCTGCCCGTAGTTCGCGGTTCCGCACTGAAAGCGCTGGAAGGCGACGCTCAGTGGGAAGAGAAGATCATCGAGCTGGCTGGCCACCTGGATACCTACATCCCGGAGCCGGAGCGCGCGATTGACCAGCCGTTCCTGATGCCTATCGAAGACGTATTCTCTATCGCTGGCCGTGGTACTGTAGTTACCGGTCGTGTAGAGCGCGGTATCGTTAAAGTCGGTGAGACTGTAGAAATCGTTGGTATCAAAGATACCGTTTCTACCACCTGTACCGGTGTTGAAATGTTCCGTAAGCTGCTGGACGAAGGTCGTGCAGGCGAGAACATCGGCGCGCTGCTGCGTGGTGTTAAGCGTGAAGACGTAGAGCGTGGTCAGGTACTGGCCAAGCCGGGCTCTATCAAGCCGCACACCAAGTTCGAATCTGAAGTGTACGTCCTGTCCAAAGAAGAAGGTGGCCGTCATACCCCGTTCTTCAAAGGCTACCGTCCGCAGTTCTACTTCCGTACTACCGACGTGACCGGTACCATCGAACTGCCGGAAGGCGTTGAAATGGTAATGCCAGGCGACAACATCAAAATGGTTGTTACCCTGATTGCCCCGATCGCGATGGACGACGGCCTGCGTTTCGCTATCCGTGAAGGTGGCCGTACCGTAGGTGCTGGTGTTGTAGCTAGCGTAATCGCCTAATCGATTCGTTATATACAAACATGAAAAGGGGTGGCTTCGGCCACCCCTTTTATTTTTGGGGCTATTTATGCCCTGTGAGATACTGGGCGAAACCATTGATAGAGGTAGTTTCCGTGAGCAAAGCCGCCATTTTTCTGGATCGTGACGGTGTCATCAATGAAGACACTGGCTATGTGAGTCAGGTAGATGATTTCCATTTTCTGCCCGGCGTGATCGACGCCCTGCAGCTGTTAAAGAAGAAAGGGTATCTGTTGGTTGTTGTAACCAACCAGTCCGGAATAGCCCGCGGTTACTTCAGTGAAGATGACTTCATGAATCTGACGGAATGGATGGATTGGTCACTGGCTGATCGGGATGTGGATCTCGATGGCATCTACTTCTGTCCCCATCACCCGGATCACTGCGCCCCCTGTGATTGCCGCAAACCGGAACCCGGTATGCTGCTGTTGGCGCAACAGGAGCTGGGGATCGACATGAGCCGTTCTTATATGGTGGGTGACAAGCCCTCCGATCTGAAAGCCGCCGCCAATGCCAAGGTCGGGCATAAAGTGTTGGTCAAAACGGGTAAACCGGTGACCGATGCCGGTATCGCATTGGCTGATGCCATCTATGACACCCTGCATGATTTCGCCGTTGCAGTGCCCGTTGCGGGCTGATTTTGTTCGTTTAACATGCGCATTGGTGGCTTTGTGAGCGAACGAGCGATGAAAGCCATCTTTTTGCAATTATCTGCTTGCCAGAAAGATTCAACTCCCTATAATGCGCCTCCATCGACAGGGCGAGCGGCAACGCAAACAACCTCGTCGATAACCTCGAAAAGCCTTTGAAAATAAGGCTTGACTCGAGAAGGCGGTTGAGTAGAATGCCACTCCCGCAGCAACGAACTGTTGCGTCGCTCTTTAACAATTTGAATCAAGC
>NZ_JBSTYP010000104.1:0-7488 GCF_054052405.1 Aeromonas aquatilis
CTGGAGCGTTACGGGAGGGGCGTGAATATCAAAGCATGTTTGCATGAGGCGCTGGGGCACCCCATGCAACACGTAATTGGGACATAGCCTTAATTAACCCACACTATTTATAATTCTCTCTCTATATATCCTGTGCCCAGCATACATTATCTGGCCACCTCACCCATGATTTGGGCCTTTGGCAACAACACACATCGGCTCAATTTCATGAGCGTGCATCATGAAACGGATACTACTTGATCCTGGTGAGTTACCTGAAACCCATAGACCCATATCAATAGTGAAGATGTGGGTATGATCAAGGAGATTCAGGTTAGTATCTTTTTTCTACAGCGCGGCTCCCGATAGAAGCGTGCAGAACACCACCCGACAATAATCAAGTGTCCGGATGTAGTTGATCACTGCAGACTATGCTAGCGAGATAAGGTGGGATTAGCGGATAACCATGCGAATGATTAACAGGCAACACAATAAAGAAGCAACTGACGTCGTAAAAAAATGGCCGAGATATCATCTCGGCCATTCGTAGCTAGGTCAAAGACTCAAGCCAGGATATTACTCATCTGCAACTTATTAGAAGTTGTACTGCAGAGCAACAGTCCACTGGTCGTCAGCCTTATCGATACCTTCGATACGGTATTCGGTGTAGGCTTTCAACTTGGAAGTGAAATCATACTGAACACCCAGCAGGGTGGCATCGATAGAATCTTTGTAAGAAGCGCCTGGAGCACGGGTCTCTTCTTTGTTGTAACCTGCCAGGAAGGTCCAGGCATCTACGTTATAGGTAGCAGCCAGTTCGTAGCCTTTACCTTCATGCTTGTTGCCAGTTGCTTTGTTTTTCAGATCACTTTCGTTGTACATGGCTGCAAAGTAGAAGCCATTGATACCGTAGTTGGAAGAGATAGCCCAATCAGACTTCTCAAACTTGCTGCCCTTGGTGAACACACCTGCGCGGTTAGCAGTTGCTTCCAGATCAGAACGGTTGTAACCGGCATCGAAGCCCAAACCGAAGTCAAACTTGTAACCAGCGGCAGCGCCGTAGCCTTGGTTCAGTTTTACATCTTGAATAGTTTTGCTGATGGTGCTGGAGCCAACGTCTTTAACAGAAGTCACTGCATCATCATTGGTCTGGTAAGACAGTTTACCGTGGAAGCCACCGAAGCTGTTGGAATAGATGATCTGACCTTCTTGACGACCATCGTACAGGTTACCTTCGCTACCCCACTCGTTGAAGATATCGGTTGCAGCGATAGCATCGTAGTAAGCGGTATCAGTTTGACCGAAAATGACTTTACCGTATTGGGTACCATCGAAACCTACGTAGATATGACGAGCTTCGAACTTACCACCTGTTTTCTCACCCTTGGCAACACCATCTTTGCTGATGTTATCGCTGTTCTCGGACGCAACTTGCCACTCGGTCTTGGCAATACCTGACCAGGTGTTGTTCAGGGCAATTTTGCCAGACCAGCCCAGACGTGATTGACCAACCAGCTCTGCATCGCTGTTGTCGTGGTCACCGTAGTAGTTAGCCTGTACACGGCCATATACGTCGAAAGTGGTACCGTCTTTGTCATAGATCACTGCAGCGTTAGCGGCGGATGCAAACAGAGCTGGGATAGCAATAGCCAGAATTGTCTTTTTCATAGTTTCCAATGCCTACTGTAATTAAACACTAAGTTGTTGTTATTCCCTGTGTTAGCGATGTTCTTTGCATCACTATGCCGCCGAGACTAGCACCGGATTTTTTGAACCGCAATGAAAAAACTTGGAACTTTTTATGGAAACCATAGTCATGGAGACAAAAATGTGAGCCAAGTCTCACCTGACGGCAAGGCAAAAGGAAAACGTTTACAATGAATCCTGCTGATTATTTGGACTCAAATAGCTTGTTTTACATGCAAATCACGCTAACTACCTGATAAACAACCAAAGTGGTCTGATCAGCGTAAAACAGTCGTGATAATGGCTATTGCCTCGACCTCACCAAGGGGTTGCGGGTATCCTTGTCCTTCGATTAACCCCTAACTGGCCTGCTCTTCATGCTCTCTACTCGCCTCAAAGCCACCATTCGTCAAACCTATCGCCAGATTTCGGATGGATTACCCGGTTTTGTACCGCGCAAAGAGCAGAATTTTCTGGTGGCCGAAATCGCCAAAACCCTGACCGGTGAGTACGACAAACAGCGCAGGATCCTGGTGGCCGAAGCGGGAACCGGTATCGGCAAATCCCTCTCCTATGCGCAAGGCGCCATCCCGGTGGCTCGACTTACCCAGAAGAAGCTGGTGATCTCCACCGCCACCGTGGCTCTGCAAGAGCAGCTGATCCACAAAGACCTTCCTTTTTACCACCGCCACAGCGAGCTGCCGTTTCGCTTTATGCTGGTCAAGGGCCGCCAGCGCTACTGCTGCGAGCATCTGCTGGAGCAGGCTGCCAGTGGTGCCGAGATGGCCAACTTCGAGCTCGACTTTTTTCTGCAAAATACGGGTGCCCTCAGCAAACACAAGCCATCGGAGAGCGACAAGGATCGTTACCAGGCGCTGTGGCAGGCCTATACCAATGGCAAGTGGGACGGGGATCGGGACAACTGGCCGGAGCCGATCCCCGACCTCTGTTGGGATCGCATCGCTGCCGATCGCCACACCTGCAACAAGGCGCTGAGCCATCATCAGCACTGCCCCTTTCATCGCGCCCGCAACGATATGGAGAGCGCCGATGTGCTGGTCGTCAACCATGCGCTGCTGCTCTCCGATCTGACCATGGGGGGGGGCATCATTCTGCCGCCACCCGACGAGTGCATCTATGTACTGGATGAGGCCCATCATCTGCCCACCATCGCCCGGGATCACGGCGCAGCATCTGCCAGCGTCAAAGGCTCGCGCCGCTGGTTGGAGAAGCTGGTACAAAGTGCAGGCAAGCTAGCGCGGACGCTTAATAAAGAGAGCCTGCTCGACCCCCAGCTCAAACTGCAGGATGCACTGGCCTCCATCCAGCCTGACCTGAAGGCGGTCGAGCAGTGGCTCAGCGCCAACGAGCGGCTGTTTGGCACAGAACCCCACTACCGCTTCGCCGAAGGAGTACTGCCGGATCCCCTGCCCATGCTGGCGGAGAACCTCAAGGAGTCGAGCAAGAAGGCGCTACGAGCGCTGGATCGGATGCAGGGGGCCATCGGTGAAGCACTGAAAGATGGCGAGATCCGCCGCAAAGAGGCCGAACCCCTGCTGGCAGAGAGCGGTTTTCATCTGCAGCGGCTGGAGAGTTTCTGCGCGTTGTGGGAGATGCTGGGGCGCCATGTGCCGACCGGTAAAACCCCGCTCGCCCGCTGGATGGCCAAGAGCGATGACGGCGATATCTGGCTGCACGCTTCACCGATTGAGGTAGGCTATCTGCTGGAGGAGTGGCTCTGGTCGAAATGTTTGGGGGCCGTGCTGGTCTCCGCGACCCTCACCGCCCTCTCTTCTTTTAGCTATTTTCGCCATCAGGTGGGGCTCAAAGAGCACGACGGTACCCGCTATTTGCGCCTGCGCTCCCCCTTTGACTATCAGAAAGCCGAGCTCTATCTGCCCAAAATGGCGCACGAACCCAACTCGCCTGCTTTTACCAGCGAGCTTGTCAGCGTGCTGCCGCGTATTTTGGCAGGCAAGGAGGCAAGCCTGGTACTCTTCTCCTCCTACCGGCAGATGAATGAAGTGGTGGCGGGACTGCGTGCCAAGGGACTCTCCCTGCTGGTGCAGGGGGAAGCGTCCCGCAATGCCCTGCTCACCTTGCACAAGCAAAAATGCGATGGCGGTCAGGCCAGCATTCTGTGTGGCACCGGCAGCTTCTCGGAGGGGCTGGATCTGCCGGGTCACTACCTTACCAATCTGGTGATCACCAAGCTCCCCTTTGCGGTACCCAACTCGCCGGTCGAGGAGGCCACCGCCGAGTGGGTGGAGCAGCGGGGGGGCAACCCGTTCCTGCAACTGACGGTGCCAGAGGCATCGCGCAAACTGATCCAGGCCTGTGGTCGCCTCATCCGCAAAGAGGCCGATCGGGGGCGGGTCACCATTCTTGACCGGCGTCTGCTGACCAAACGTTACGGCAAGGGGTTGCTCGATGCCCTCCCCCCGTTTACACGGCGGATCGAATAAATAAGCCGGTTGTTATTGACAGAAAAACCGACAGCGGCGCGAACGTTGACCACCAGAAAGAGCCATTGCCGCAGTAGGCCAAACCTGTAAAAATGAGCCCCTGTTTTCAGTGGGCAATCGCCTGACTGTTCAAGGAGATGAAATGAAACTGACTGTTCTGGTACCGGCGCTGGCTGGTCTGTTGTGGGCCGGTAGCGCCCTGGCTGATGCTCAATTGGAAGTAACCACCCCTTATGTCGTTCAGCTGATCGATGGTCAATCCATCAACCCCAAGCTGCTCGACAAAACCAGCACCTTCCCCCTCTCTGCCGGCAAGCACCAGTTGGTCATCGCCTTTGAAGGCAACTTCTCCAACCGCAGCGAAATCAAGCTGGTGACCGCCGAGCCGCTGGTACTCAACTTTACCGCCGCAGACAACCAGAAGCTGGTACTGGACTACAAGAAGCCCCGCAACGAGACCGAGGCCAAGCAGTTTGTCAAAGATCAGAAAGTGGCGCTGAAAGACAAGGTCAGTGGTCAGCAAGTGAGCAGCGAACAGTTCGTGATGCCGAAAGTAGAAGGCTTCCAGCTGACCCGCGACTATCAGCAAGAGCTGATCAACATGGGCAAAGCCTTCAACCAGCCCACTGCGGTTGCCGTCTCTTCTGCCGCCGTGATGGCCGCCGCCAGCGCACCGGTTGTGGCAGCCCCCAGCAAGGCGCAGAGCAACCCGGAAGCCCTGACCCAGCTGCAAAACTGGTACAACAAGGCCGATACGGAGACCCGCAAAGCGTTCCAGATCTGGGTTATCCAGCAGCAGTAATTGGATGATTCATCCCGTATCGCCGGGATAGACAAGGGGAGCCAGGCTCCCCTTTTTCATATCTGCAAAGGCCCTGCCGTCATGTCACTGCGCATCTTCTATCACCCCCTCTACTCCGCCCTGGCCCTGCCAGAGCGCCATCGCTTCCCGCTGGCCAAGTATCAGGGGCTGTTTGAGCAGTTGGGCAGCCTCGGCTATCCGCTGGTAGAGGCCACGCCCGCCAGCCGCGCACAGATAGAGAGCGTGCATGATGCGGCTTATGTGGCGGCGGCCCTCGCCGGCACCCTCGATGCGAGCGCCATCCGCCAGCTTGGTTTTCCCTGGTCTCCCTTGCTGATTGAACGCACCTTGCGCTCGGTAGGTGCCACCATTGCCGCTAGCCGCCACGCCCTGGAGGAGGGTTGCGGCCTGCAAATCTCCGGCGGTTATCACCACGCCCACCGGGATGTTGGCAGCGGCTTTTGTCTCTTCAACGATCTGGTGATCGCCGCCCAGACCTGTCTGGACGAAGGGCGCTGCGAGCAGGTACTGATCATCGATCTCGATGTCCATCAAGGGGATGGCAGCGCAGCCCTGTGCCAAGGACGGCGCGATATTATCACCCTCTCCCTGCACGGGGAGCACAACTTCCCCCGTCACAAGCCCGCCTCCCACATGGATTTCCCTCTGCCAAGCGGCATGCAGGACGATGCCTACCTCACCACGTTGGCAGAGGCGCTCAATCTGGCGCTGCGGCTCTACGCTCCCGATCTCATCCTCTATCAGGCTGGCGTGGACGTACACCGGGGCGACGAGCTTGGCTATCTCGCCTTGAGCGATGAGGGAGTACGCCAGCGCGATGCCATGGTATTTGACTGCGCCCGGCAGCACGGCTTGCCCATTGCTGCCGTGCCGGGCGGCGGCTACCGGCGCGACTGGCAGCAGCTGATCCCGCTGCATATGTCCTTGTTTGAAGAGGCAAAAAAACGTTACGGCTAGCCGTTAATCTCTGATAACCGCAGTTGCAGACAACAACAAGGCGGCCCAAGGGCCGCCTCTGCGTTATATCGCGCGTCATTGCGCCGTCTTTATCCCTTATCGGGAAGCGAGGATGGCAGCCCTGCTGCCGCTCTCGTTCAGGCGTTGGCCACCGGCGTCGGATGTTTCCCCATGGGGCGCAGCAGCATCAGCAGATAGATAAGCGACACGCCGGCGATCATGATAAAGAGCAAGTTGTCCGAAAGGTGCTGCATCAGGAGCGCAGTATAGGCTGGGCCGAGCAGGCTGCCGATGGTATAGCTCAGCAACAGTGCCTGATTCATCGCCACCAGCTGATGGTGTTCGACCTTCTCGCAGGCCCACGCCATGGCCACCGGATAAAGAGTAAAACCGGCAGCGCCCAGGATAAACAGGGCCGGCCCCATCGCCACGCCGCCGAGCATGGCTGCGCAACCCAGGATCACTACCAGCACCTGCACCCGCAGTACCGACAGACGCCCGAAGCGATCAGCCAGACGGCCGACCGGCCACTGCCCCAGAATGCCGGCACTCACCATCACCGCCATCCAGTAGCCGATCTCCCCATCGCTCACCCCCTGATGATTGAGGTAGAGCGGCATCAGACCATAGAGCGACCCCAACACGATGCCGGAGATGATGCAGCCATCGACCCCAAGCCGCGCCTGCCGCAGCCGCAGCATCGGCCAGACCCGGGTCGCTCCCTGTGCTTCGCTGCCCTCACTGACGATGCGGGTGAACAACAGCGGCAGAATCGCCGCCAATACCAGTCCGGTCGCCCAGGGTAGCACGTCCATCAGGCCGGTCGGCAGCTTGCTGACCAGCAGTTGCCCAAGCACAGTCCCCAGGTAGTAGACCATCATGTAGGCGGCCAGCAGTCGCCCCCGATTGTGCGCGTTGCCACTGCACATCAGCGCGCTCTCCACCACCACCCAGATCATGGCGCAGCCGATGCCGGCAATGAAGCGCCAGGCGAGCCAGCTCCAGAAACCGAGGGTAATGCCGAGCCCGACACAACCTGCGGCAAAGATAACGGAGGAGAGGTAGTAGCTGCGGTTAAAGCCAAAACGCTTGATCAGGGTGCCCGCCAGCAAAGTTCCCAGCAGGTTGCCGCTGAAATAGGAGGAGCCGACCATGCCAACCTGCCAGGTCGGCAGATTGTCATGGGCAAGCCAGAGCGGCACCAGAGTATTCAGCACCGCGATGGAGAGGGTCAGCAGCAACAGGCCACAGAGCAATAACAGCACTGGCCGGGTGTATGTGGTCATGGGTAGAACCGTGAGGAGAGTCAAAATGCGAGCGCATCATGCCACTGCCAAATCCATTGTCAATCGGCACTGCAGCCAAGCCGCAAGGTTTTGTTGCACGCAGTGATTGCTACGAGATACGACCCCATTTAACGCCAGCGGTATCCTTTTGATTAACCAGAGATTTGGCTATGTAACCGGGATATGGCCAGTTGAAAATCATCCCCTTCGCGATACCTTGGCTCGCTTTTGCGGCCATAAACAGAAGAGGGGGCCCGGGGGGGCGCCCCGAAATAAAAAACAAACAAAAAAA
>NZ_JBSTYP010000105.1:0-7417 GCF_054052405.1 Aeromonas aquatilis
TGCTGGAGCGTTACGGGAGAGGCGTGAATATCAAAGCATGTTTGCATGAGGCGCTGGGGCACCCCATGCAACACGTAATTGGGACATAGCCTTTTGATTCCGGCATATGGGATGCTCATATGAATACCGATTGGCACGCTATTTGCCGAAAAGTGCGGTGTCGGATCAACTCAACGGTGATTTATAGCCAAAAAAAGTGGGATCCAGCTCCCATTTTGCTTAAAGTGATCCCTTCCGATCCCGGTGGTCGGAATGCCCGCAAGGATGCCCTTCAGACGTAAACAGGATGGCCTGGCCAGACTGACTCTCAGAGATGTGATTGCTTCGGTTCTCTTTTTATCTGTCACCTGTGGTGATAGCGCCTTGTTCCGTTCAGTCAGCCCGGGTTTTGCGTCTCTCTCATCGTGCATTGTCACCATCTGCAGCGAGTGAATCATGAGCGAATCGGTTTTTGAGATCCACGACTGGACCCTGAGCGTTGACGACAACATGTTGTGTCGCCCCGACCGCGAGGTCTACCTCGAACCCAGACTGGTCAATCTGTTGCGGTTTCTGGCCCATAATGCCGGCACCGTGTTTGGCCGCGATGCCCTGATCAACGAGGTGTGGGATGGCGCCGAGGTGACCGATCAGGTGGTGACCCAGTCCATCTTCGAACTGCGCAAGATCCTCAAAGATGGTCGCACCGATGCGACCGACTATATCGTCACCGTACCCAAGCGCGGCTACAAGCTGGTGGCACCGGTGCGGCCGTTGCAGGTCGTTTCCGTGGTGATGGCGGACGAGCAGCCTGCTCCTGCGGTCAATACCGCTCTCTCCGACAACCCGACGCTCTCCGATCTGAGCCCGCCCGTGGCTGAGCAGGATGATGATGCACAGCCCAATGTCGCCCCTTTTCCCGCCGGGCCCCTGACCCGCGCCATCTCCACCCATGCCAAGGATGCCCGCAGCCGCTGGAAGATGGTGAGTTTCGATATCTTTGTTGCCATCGTGCTGATCGCCATTGTCAGCATGCTCAGCTACCAGCACACCAGCCCCCAGGTACACGCCATGCTGGATCCCAATCTGCTGGTGTTCCGCTTCCACTCCGGCATGGATGACAACAACGAGAACGTGCGCCTCGCCGATGGCATTACCCGCGCCCTGATGGGGGAAGTGGCGGTGGCCACGCCGCTGCGGGTGCAGTACGGTGCCACCACTCTGATGGGGGGCATCATGCCCGGCAAGGAGCTGAGTGTGCGGGTCACCCGCCAGCCGCGGGGCACCTATCTCGATCTGGAGTATCGCAATATCAACACCAACCGGGTGCTGTTCAGCCATCAGTACCAGCTCAGTCGCCACAATGTGCACGGCGTGTTGCAGGCCAGCAGCCAGGATCTGCTGCGCGCCCTCGACCAACCCGATGCCGAGCCGGGGATGGGCTGGCCCACCGATGATGCCTCCCTAATGGCGATGATGGAGGCGCAGTACTACATCAACAGCCGGGATCCGGTCGCCCTCAAGCGCGGCATCGATCTGCTGGAGCAGTCGCTGATTGCCCATCCGGATCAGCCGCTGCTGTTGGCGGAGCGCTATCTGGCGGGCGAGGCGCTAGCCACCTTGGCGGGCAAATCCGAGAGCGAGCGGCTGCAGGGGATTGGCACCCATCTCGCCCGCGTGGTGCAAAACAGCGGCGCCCTGCCAGCTCGGGTGTGGGAGGCGTTGACCCTGCAGGCGATCCTCAACGGCCAGCAACAGCAGGCCAACTATCTGCTGGAGAAGGCGGCGAGTCGTGGCCGCTCGGTGCTCTACTACATACTGCAGGGCAAGCTGGCGGAGCTGGATGGTCGCCCCGAGGCGGCGGGGGATGCCTACAGTCAGGCCTTCCTGATGGAGGCGACCGAGCAGACCTATCTGCTCTGCCAGCAGCTCGGTTTCTACAGCAATATGGAGAGCCTCACCCCGGCCCTGTTCAATGCACTGGGCCAGAGCAAGGTGAAGCTCTTCTAACACCGCAGTGTTGGTTTTCCCCCGGTCGGTGCGGTTGCCGACTCTATCCACAGGCTGCCTTCGGGCGGCCTGTGCTGTTTCTGCTTGTCTCAATCCTGCTTGTTTGCCACCGGGGATAGTCGCTCTGGTGTGGCCCGATTTATCCCCCGCAGCTCCCCACTATCCCCATTTGCCTTTGCCTTGCACGCGGCATTCGCGGCACTCGCGTTTGTTCGGCTTCACGCCGCGCACGCAGATTGTGACATTTGCTCATGGTTGGCGGCGGGATAAGCTGTCCGTCACGACCCATTTCTCATTGCTGACCTGTTATCGCCATTGAGTTTTATCTCTGAGCCTGGATTGTGATGAGCCGAGCGGAGGGCCGAGCAGGAGGTGAGCGGCCACTCAGGGTGATGATCCGCAGGGCTTCCAAATGGCCGCAAGGGCAGGGGGCGCAATGGGATCTGCTTTATCCCGGGTTTATCTGGCCAAAAATATCAAGACGGCGAGATAAGGGGGTTATCAAGGGGCAAAAATGGGGCGGAAGGATATCAAGGTTTTATCAAGATGGCGGTGCACCCTGATACCAATCTACTGTTTTTGAATGGTTTTTATCAAAAATAATGAGGCGGCGAAAAAAGTTGCCTCATATTTTTATCCGTTAGCTGGTCTTTATGTTTTCCGGGGATGAGAGGCCTAGTCTGTGCCCATTCTTTGGCGGGGCGTTCCGCCAAATGTGTATGTGACGACCCGACCTTTTATAGAACCGGAGATCTTATGTCCCTCGATACGAGCAAGAAGATTGGCCTTATCGCCTGTACAGGTGTGGTGGCCGGCAACATGATGGGGAGTGGCATCGCGCTGCTTCCTTCGGCACTGGCCACCATCGGCTCCATATCTGTCTTTAGCTGGGCAATCTGTCTGGTAGGCGCCATGGGCCTGGCTTTCGTATTCGCCCGCCTTGCCACCAAGAACCCTCAAGAGGGCGGCCCCATCGCTTATGCTGGCGAGATCTCTCCGGTGTTCGGTTTCCAGACCGGTGTGCTTTATTACCACGCCAACTGGATCGGTAACCTGGCCATCGCCATTACCGGCGTCTCCTACCTCTCGGTCTTCTTCCCCATTCTCAACAGCCCAATTCCGGCCGCCGCAGCCACCATCGCTGCCGTCTGGATCTTCACCTTCGTCAACCTGCTTGGCGGTAGCTGGGTGAGCCGACTCTGTACCCTGGGTCTGGTGCTGATCCTGCTGCCGGTTGTCGGTACAGCGGTGATGGGCTGGGGTCATTTTGATGCCACCGTCTACAGCCAGAACTGGAACACCACCAGCGGCAGCGACCTGCATGCGGTCATCAGCGCCGTGCTGATCTGCCTCTGGTCCTTCGTCGGTGTTGAATCTGCCGCCGTCTCTTCCGGCATGGTGAAGAACCCCAAGCGCACCGTACCGCTCGCTACCATGCTGGGTACCGGTATCGCCGGTGTTATCTACATCCTCTCTACCCAGGTGATCAGCGGCATGTTCCCGGCCGGTGAAGTGGCTGCTTCCGGCGCCCCGTTTGCCATGGCCTCTTCCGCCATCTTCGGTAGCTGGTCTGCGCCGTTTGTTTCTGCCTTCACCGCTCTGGCCTGCTTCACCTCGCTCGGTTCCTGGATGATGCTGGTAGGCGAAGCTGGCAAGCGTGCCGCCAACGACGGCAACTTCCCGAAAATCTATGGCGAAGTGGACAAGAACGGCGTAGCCAAGAAGGGTCTGATCCTGGGCTCCCTCAAGATGACTGCCCTGATGGTTGGCCTGACCGCCTTCACCTCCCAGTCCGCTCACGCTGCCGATCTCTTCAACGTGCTGACCACAGATGCGGTGCTGCTGACCATGCTGCCCTACTTCTACTCCAGCATTAACCTGATCCGCTTCGAGGGTATGACCTCCCGCAGCATCGGCGCGATGATCTTCTCCGGTGTGGCCTGTGTCTTCTGTCTGGTGGCCCTGATGGGTGCCAAGGGTTCCAACCTCACCGCTACCTTCGTGGTGTCGCTCATCATCCTGATGTTCTACGCCAAAAAACTGGGTCTGCGTCAGCACGATGCCCTGCTGAACCAACAGCCCAGCAACTGATCCCCCCTTTTATCTTCCGAGCGCTCTTCACTCACCATCCCTGATGGAGAGCGCCCCTTTACGTGTGGAGCATTACGATGAATATCATTGCCATCCTCAACCACCTGGGCGTTTTCTTTAAAGAAGAACCCATTCGCCAGCTGCAAGCCTCCCTCGAGCGCAAGGGTTTCGAGGTTGTTTATCCGGTCGACGTTGCCGACCTGCTGAAACTGATCGAGAAGAACCCCCGCGTTTGCGGCGCTATCTTCGACTGGGACAAATATTCCCTGGGTCTGTGCAAGGAGATCCACGATCGCAACGAGAAGCTGCCGATCTTCGCCTTCGCCAACGACCAGTCCACCCTGGATATTCACCTGACCGACCTGCGTCTGAACGTGCACTTCTTCGAGTACCGTCTCGGCATGGCTGACGACATCGCCCTCAAGATGGGTCAAGCCACTCAGGAGTATCAGGACGCCATCCTGCCGCCGTTTACCAAGGCACTGTTCAAGTACGTGGAAGAGGGTAAATACACCTTCTGTACTCCGGGTCACATGGGCGGTACCGCCTTCCAGATGAGCCCGGCCGGCAGCATCTTCTATGACTTCTATGGTCCGAACGCGTTCAAGGCCGACGTCTCCATCTCGATGCCGGAGCTGGGCTCCCTGCTGGATCACTCCGGTCCGCACAAGGACGCCGAAGAGTACATCGCCCGTACCTTCAACGCCGATCGCTCCTATATCGTCACCAACGGCACCTCCACTGCCAACAAGATTGTCGGCATGTTCTCCGCGCCGGCCGGCAGCACAGTGCTGGTTGACCGCAACTGCCACAAGTCGCTCACTCACCTGATGATGATGAACGACGTGACGCCGGTCTACTTCCGTCCGACCCGCAATGCCTACGGCATTCTGGGTGGTATCCCGCAGAGCGAATTCAGCCGCGACACCATAGCTGCCAAGGTTGCCGCCACGCCGGGTGCCCAGGCTCCCCGTTACGCGGTGATCACCAACTCCACCTATGATGGCCTGCTCTACAACACCGGCTTCATCAAGGAGAGTCTGGATACTCCTTTTATCCACTTCGACAGTGCCTGGGTGCCTTACACCAACTTCAGCCCGATCTATGAAGGCAAGTGCGGCATGAGCGGTGAAGCGATGCCGGGCAAGGTGTTCTATGAAACCCAGTCCACCCACAAGCTGCTGGCAGCCTTCTCTCAGGCCTCGATGATCCACATCAAGGGTGACGTGGAGGAAGAGACCTTCAACGAAGCCTTCATGATGCACACCTCCACCTCGCCGCAGTACGGCATCGTGGCATCGACCGAGATCTCTGCTGCCATGATGCGTGGCAACACCGGTAAGCGTCTGATCAAGGACTCCATCGATCGCGCCATCTCCTTCCGCAAAGAGATCAAGCGTCTGCGTGATCAGAGCGAAGGCTGGTTCTTCGACGTATGGCAGCCGGATAACATCGACACCGTCGAGTGCTGGAAGCTGGATCCGAAAGATGACTGGCACGGCTTCAAGGACATCGATGACAACCACATGTACCTGGATCCGATCAAGGTCACCCTGCTGACTCCGGGTATGGGTCGTGACGGCCAGCTGCTGGAGAAGGGCATCCCTGCCTCTCTGGTCTCCAAGTTCCTGGACGAGCGCGGCATAGTGGTGGAGAAGACCGGCCCTTACAACATGCTGTTCCTCTTCTCCATCGGTATCGATCAGTCCAAGGCGATGCAGCTGCTGCGCGCCCTGACCGAGTTCAAACGTGGTTATGACCTGAACCTGACCATCAAGAACATCCTGCCGAGCCTCTATCGTGAAGACCCGAGCTTCTACGAAGGGATGCGTATCCAGGAGCTGGCGCAGCGCATTCACGAGCTGACCAGCAAGTACCGTCTGCCGGAGCTGATGTTCAAGGCGTTCGACGTACTGCCGGAGATGAAGATGACCCCGCACGCCGCATGGCAGCAAGAGCTGGCCGGCAACGTGGTGGAAGTGCCGCTGCGTGACATGGTTGATCGCATCAGCGCCAACATGATCCTGCCGTACCCGCCGGGAGTTCCGTTGGTACTGCCGGGCGAGATGGTGACCCAGGATTCTCTGCCGGTGCTCGAGTTCCTCGAGATGCTGTGCGAGATCGGTGCCCACTACCCGGGCTTCGAGACCGACATCCACGGCCTCTATCGTCAGGCCGATGGCAGCTACACCGTCAAGGTGCTGCGTTAATCGACAGTGACAACAGTCGAAAGTGACAACAACGGGCCGCAAGGCCCGTTTTTCCCTCCGGAATTCCTGTTCTTATTGCGTGAGTCGCCAATCATGAAGCGAGTGCTCTCCATTCAATCCCACGTAGTCTTTGGCTGTGCCGGCAACAGCGCCGCCGTTTTTCCCATGCGTCGCCTCGGGATCGAGGTGTGGCCGATGAACACGGTGCAGTTCTCCAACCACACCCAATACCGCGAAGGCTGGCAGGGGATGGTGATGCCCGGCGGCCATATCCGTCAGCTGGTAAACGGCCTGGCGGAGATCGGTGTGCTGGCCGAGTGCGATGCGATCTTGAGCGGTTACCTCGGCTCGGCCGAACAGGGGGAGGAGATCCTGGCGGCGGTGGCCCGGCTCAAGGCGCTCAATCCGGCCGCCCTCTACTTTTGTGACCCTGTGATGGGTCACCCCGACAAGGGGTGCATAGTGGCACCCGGCGTCGCCGATTTTCTGAAAAACCGGGCACTGGCCTGCGCCGATATGCTGGCCCCCAATCTGCTGGAGCTGGAACAGCTCACCGGCAGCGATATCCGCAATGTGCCGGAGGCCATCGAGGCGTGCCAGCAACTGCGCGCGCAAGGGGTCAAGCTGGTGATGGTCAAGCATCTGGGCAAGGCCGGCTTTGCCATGGACCGCTTCGAAATGCTGCTGGTGTGCGAGGAGGGGGATTTTCACCTCTCCCGCCCGCTCTACCCTTTTGCTCGCCACCCCATCGGGGTAGGGGATCTGCTGAGCGCCACCATGCTGGCCAATCTGCTGGCCGGTTGTACCCCGGTGGCGGCGTTCGAGCTTACCAACGCCAGCGTGGATGCCGTGCTGGCTCGCACCTGGCTGGCGGGGGCCTACGAGCTGCAACTGGTGGCGGCCCAGCACGAGATGGCGCTGCCGCAGGTCTCCATCCGGGCGACCCGCCTCTGAGCCGTTTGCGCCAACAGTAAAAACAACAAAGCCCTGATCATCAGGGCTTTCAGACTGCTGACAAACCCCTGGACGCTGATCACGGGGTTTGATCTAATTGCTGCATGGTCAATAAATGGACTGCACCATGCTCAGAGAACCCGCACCCCAACAATTTGAGATCGAGATGGTCA
>NZ_JBSTYP010000106.1:0-6842 GCF_054052405.1 Aeromonas aquatilis
TGTTGAAAGGCTGGGGTATCCATGATGGTAGACCTCAAGGTGATGGCCTACTTCAAGATTAGCCTTTCAACACGTAATTGGGACAGAGCCAAAAAAAAGCAGTGGCATTGATATCACCCCAACTAGAACGGAAAGCAATGCAGCCAAAAAAGACAGGAAAATATCACTAAGTATAGAATTGCTTCCACTTGCACCGCCTACCGTAAATAGCATTACAGCATAATATGCAATAATATTCCTTTTTGAGAAAACATCCGTGTTCTTATAGCTTTGGCTTTGGCTTTGGCTTTGGCTTTGGCTTTGGCTTTGGCTTTGGCTTGGTGAGTTCACTTGTGCGCGATCACCATTAATTGGTGAGGTACTTTTAGGTTCACCTGGGCTGGTTTCAATGTACTCCCTAGTGGTTTTTTATATGTATTTTTACCAGCATAATCCTTTTGCGGCTCCACTTAGCATCTCCATCATAAAATGGAATAGGGTTTAACAGCCCTGCTTAGCCGATGCTGCTCGACGTGCTCTAACAGACTATCCCACTCTTCCTGCAAAGTTGAGTACAGCAATTGACCGCTGGTGCTCCAAAGATCTGGGGATGCCTTAATGGTTTCCCAGATCCGGAGCTCGTCGTAATCTAGGAGATCAGGGCGCGCCATAGCAAGATTAGCCAAACGAACCGACTCATCGGTTGACCATAACCTATCAATCACCTCCAAAAAGCTTTCTCCGCGCTCGATATCGAAGATAGCTTCAGCACCGGCGCGTTCAACTGCCCACTCAATCACTCCTGTAATCGTCCGCTTTTGATGTCTCGCCATTAGATCAATCAGGTACTTAGAGCGCGGATCTAGCCTCAATGAGAGGTTAACGCTAGTGGTGTTCTTCTTTGATTTCTTCTCGATAGCCATAACTGGTCCTAATGTGCTGATTGGGATAGTCATCAGCATTTTTCAATGGCTGCAAGTATTTACCATGCAGCGCAGGAGAGTCAAAGCGCTTCGTTTCACATGCGGTATATAAAAATCATTGCATGCGCCAATTTGTTGGATTATCTTCATCATGTCGAAACAACGAAAAGAGAGGGAGAGGATGGCAAGTGAGAAGAAAAAACCAATACAGATACGCATGACCCCTGCGATGATCGCTGAGTATGGCGAGAATGCGGACCAGCATTTCAGGACGTTGTCCGCAGAGGTGATGTACCGGTTAGCAGTACTGGATGCGCTGGTAAAGCGGGGAGAGGTAAACCTGAATGAGTTCAAGTTCTAGCAGAAATAGTTCGGCCCCAGCGGAGGCAACCGCTAAGGCCGAGGAATGTAAACCAAGCACACAAATGATTGGAGTTACAGTATGACTATACAACAACAGTATCAGCAAACCAACGTTTTGGTAGGGCCGCTTAATGGCGGCGATATCACCATGACCAGCTTGGAGATTGCCGATCTGGTCAATAAACGCCACGACAACGTGAAGCGCACCATTGAGGCCTTGGTAGAAAAGGGAGTAATCCAGCATCCTCAAATTGAGGATTGTGGAAAAATCAATGGGTTAGGGTTAAAGCAGACTCGTTCCGTCTTTATATTTGGCGGCAAGCAGGGTAAGCGTGATTCGCTGATCGTGGTCGCCCAGCTGTGCCCTGAGTTCACCGCCCGTATCGTGGATCGCTGGCAGGAGCTGGAGGAGGCCGTCACGACCGTCGTTGATCCGATGGTTGTCCTGAATGATCCGGCATCCATGCGGGGGCTGCTGCTGAGCTATACCGAGAAGGTGTTGGTGCTGGAAGAGCAGGTCGAGGGCATGAAGCCTAAGGTGGAGGCGCTGGATCTTATCGCCACTGCCGATGGTTCACTGAACCTGACAGAGGCGGCTAAGGCCCTGCAACAGCAGCCCAAGAAGTTCAATCAGCACCTGAGCAGCCAGCACTGGATCTACAAGCGCGCCGGTGGCAGGCATTGGCTTGGCTATCAGGACAAGGTTCAGCAGGGTTTGCTCGAGCACAAAGTGACAACGGTAACGCTGCCTGATGGGAATGAGCGTTTGTGTGAGCAGGTACGCATTACCCCAAAGGGGCTGGCCAAGCTTGCCCAGCAATTCTGTGTTGGGGGTGTGCAATGAGCGCAGAGCAACTGCAGGCTGAGTTATCTGTGCTGCTGGAGCGGTTGGATGGGATTGACCTGACTCGGCAGGATCGGGATAGTTTGGTTAAAACTATCCAGAGGATGATGCCGATAGTTCGACTGCCGGTTGAATATTACTCTCTCCAGCGTTAGCATCTCCCCATAGTCGGCCAGTCTGTTTATTGGCCAGCACTCCCCAATTCAAGCCCTGACCGGTTCGCCGGTCGGGGCTTTTCTTTTGCCAAAAAGCCGAGGACACCATGGATAAGCCTGGACTGCGTGACGCCCTGCCACAGCCTCAATCATCCGATACCCGTACTGACCCGTTTTGGAGCAACCTCGATAGCAGCCTGTCAGCTGCTGCTGCCCCATCCGCAGCCCAACCCCCTAAGCGCGACCTCGATGTTGGCCTGGGCGATCTTGCCCGTGGTGTTGGTGCCGGCGCGCTGGATCTGGTCGGCGGGATCGGTGAGTTGGCTGGCCAGGCCAGCGAGTTTGGCAAGGAGAATGCGGGCAAGCAGGGGAGCGACTACCTGGAGCAAGCGCGAGCCAACATGGCCAGCAAGCTCAGCCCCGTACTGGATTTTGTGGCTGGCGCTGGGGATCTGGCCAAGTCGGGGGCAGGATCTCTGACAGAAGGCATGAGCCCGGATGCTAAGGAGGCCATCAACCGCCGTTTGATCGATGAGACTCCAGAGGGGCGCCTAACCATGGGGGATGGCGCGGGCGATATCGATGTCTGGGCCATGAAGATGGCGCAAGGCGTTGGCTCTTTGGTGCCGACCCTGCTGGCCGGTGGCGTGACCGGTGTTGCAGCCAAGGCCAGCATTGGACGGGCGGTGACGGCATCGATGGTCAAACGTGGCGCCACGCAGCAGGTGGCCGAGGCAGTAGCAGCCAAGACCATCTCCAAGCTTGCCACTGGTGCGGCTATCACTACGGGGGCAACAGGTTCGGTCGGCAGTGCTGGGGTGAATACCAAAGAAGCGGTACTCGGTATGAGTTATGACGAGCTCGCGGCCAGTGACACCTTCCGCCAGTTCTTCACCCGCATCGACCAGGATCAGCAGACACAACACCTATCCGATGATGAAAAGCTGGCGCTGGCCCGAGAAGAAACGGCCAACCTTGCCAGCCGCGCCACCATGAGCGACGCCAAGACCTGGGGCGCCGCAGCCATGGGCTCCATGATGGGCGATGCCATGTTGTTCAAGATGCTGGCAGGCAAGGTGGCTGCGGGTGGCATGCTAAAAGGCGCTGCCAAGGGTGCGGTGGGTGAGGGCGTTGGTGAGACCCTTGAAGAGGGCGTTCAGCAATATGCGGTGAACGAATCCCTCAACGAAGTGGCTGCGGCCGACATCGACCCGATGAAAGGGGTGGTATCGAGTGCGCTGGAAGGTGGTCTTATCGGTATGGGCACGGGTGGCGCTGTCGGTGCTGCTGGCGGCCTGCGCGGCGGCAAGCAGCAGGTTGATAGTGAGAACGGGCAAGCAGGGTCAGACCCTGCTGTCGATGGGGCGCCCGTTGATCTGGGCGAGCAGGAGCAGACTGACCCGGCAGCCGCGCCTGTTGGACCTGATCTGGCCGCAGCAGTGGATGCCATGGCAGAGCCTGTGACGCCTGCAGGTGAGCAATCACCGCTCGGCCCAAGCCAAAGCCAGTTTGATGAAGTGAGGGATGTGCCTGCCGATCTGCGTCAGGATGATACCGCCGAGCGCTTCAGGGGGATGGCTGAGGATACGGAGGTTCAGCGCGCCTTGTCTGGTGAGTTCGGCCCGTCGGTGCAAGAGTTGGTTGCCGCCCAGATCAACAG
Organism: Aeromonas aquatilis; assembly: GCF_054052405.1. NCBI lineage: Bacteria > Pseudomonadati > Pseudomonadota > Gammaproteobacteria > Aeromonadales > Aeromonadaceae > Aeromonas > Aeromonas aquatilis. The sequence continues at coordinate 3,925 of NZ_JBSTYP010000106.1, forward strand.
GGGGGAGCAGGGACCAAGCCTCTATGAACAGGCTCAGTCTGGCGCACTTGGGGTGGATCCGTTCGCTGGCAACAAAACTGCCTCACAGGTTGCTGCAGAGGGGCGTAAACCGAAAGCGCTGAGAGCGCCAACCGAGCAAGAGCGCGAGATTGATGGGTATCGGCAGACGGCCGAGCAGAAGCAAAAAGAGAGCTTGGCTCAACGTGAGGCGTTACAGGGTGCCACGTTTGAGCCTGGCGTCGAGTCGCAGTACGCTGCGGCGGCAGCCACACAGGTTCGTGATCAAGCGATCACTCGGGCTGGGAGCGAGACCGATTCTATCTTTGGCCCACTTCAATCCTTACGCATTACCCGTAAAGGCAAGCCGTTTGCCAGTGAGAAAGAGGCTGCAATGGCCAGCCGCAAAGGCAAGGAGACCCCGGTGCCGCTTAATGGTGGTGGCTTTGGGGTGGCCGAGATTGTCGAAGTTGAGCAAGTAAGAACCGCGCAACACAACGATCCCCATCCCAGCCAACCACAAGCAGAGGTGAGCAATGAGCCCGTTACCCCAATACCTTCAATCAGCAGTGAGCGACAAGGTGATCAGCCTGGAGCAGGCCAACCAGCTGCAGCAGGTTCTGAGCCAACCCTTGCCGAACTCACCGACCGAACTGGAGCCGGAGATCCGCCAGATTTCGTTGCTGCTCTACCTACACCAGATGGACCATCTCTTGATGACCCGACACTAACAGCCCCGGCCACTGATGCCGGGGTTGCTGTTTCTGGGGCTGACACTCCGGTAGCTCAGCCTCAGCCCTGGCGTGAGGCCATTGATAACCCTGACGGCACGATCACCCTGAAAGGTGATCTGTCGGTGATCAAACGCTGGGCCAAGGATACCGGTGTGAAGGTGATCCCAGGCAAAGGTGGGTTGGTTGTGGCCACGTCTTCGGCCGCCAAGGTGCGAGAGTTTGCCAAGCCTGCCGCCCGTGAGCCGGTGCAACAGATTGAAGCTGCTCGCGTCGAGGTGGCGTCAGCGCCTACCGACGCGCAGAAAGAGGCCGGCAACTACAAGAAGGGTCATCTCACGCTGCAAGGGCTGGATATCACACTCGAGAACCCCAAGGGCTCCACCCGCTCCGGTACCGATCAGGATGGCAAGGCGTGGCAATCGACCATGGCCCACGACTACGGCTACATCAAGCGCACGCTCGGCGCTGATGGTGATCACGTCGATGTGTTCATTGGTGATCAGCTAGATAGCGAGATGGTCTATGTGGTGGATCAGGTAGACCCCAAGACCGGCAAGTTTGACGAGCATAAGGTGCTGATGGGCTTTGCTGATGAGCAGGCCGCCCGGGATGGCTACCTTGCCAACTATGAAAAGGACTGGAAGGGACTGGGCGCCATCAAGGCTATGCCGATCGCAGCGTTTAAGCGTTGGCTCAGTGACGGTGATACTACTAAGCCTGTGGTTGCAGGCAAGGCCGAGCCACAGAGCAAGATCGCAGATTTTGGCGAGAAGATTGGGGGGGCTCGCAAGGATACCTGGACGGCGTACCGCGACACCGTCGAAGGGGAGACCGCTGAGCAGATCAAGGCATTGCCTCTCTCCAAGGCGTGGCCGGCACCAGACTACGACAAGCTGATTGAGTCTGGAATGGACCGCCACGCGGTTGCCATTGCCAGGGCCGCTCGCGACGCTATCCCCGCCAAGCCTCGCGTCAGTTATAAGGTCGGTAATTGGGCGCAGGCGGTGAAGTCGCTGCGCGACCTGTCCCTTGGCCTGATGGATGGCACCCTTGATGCTGATGCGGCAAAGCGCGTGATCTCGAGCAGCGGTCTGCGCAGTGCCCATGCGATTCAGCACCGAGCAGACCTCTATGTGGCGGTCGGTCACCAACGAAGTCTGGCCGATCTCTCCCTCAGTCTGGGAAGTTACAGCCTCTATGAAGGGGTGAAGTACAACCCACCCAAGGGTATTTGGACCCTGAGCCGAGAGAGCAAGTCGAGTGTCTTAGGCAACTGGCCGCGGATTATCGCGTCAGGGTCGAGTAAGGCTGAGGTGATTGCTGCGTTCAAAGATCGCTATGACCAATTGACGCAAACGGGTAGTAAACCCAAAGCCATCTCATTTGCCATCTACAGCCGCCGTAATGGCCAAGGTTGGATCGTCGGTAAGAAAGTGGGCCGTAACCACCTGGACCTGACAGAGGCATTCGATAACGTCAGTGATGCCAGACAGTACCGGGATAACCACTATGACGAGCTGGTCAGCAAGCTGGAAAAGGCCAAGGAGATCCCGCATGAGCGCCGTGACATCAACCAGCCTCGTGTGGGGGAGGACATGCGGGGCGGGGCCGATGTTACTCCTGAACTGTTTGGGCAAGCATTCGGATTTCGCGGCGTTGAGTTCGGTAACTGGGTGGAGCAGGGCCGCCGTCAGCGGGACTTGAACAATGCCTACGATGCGTTGATGGATATGGCGGCGGTGCTGGGGATCTCCCCCAAGGCGCTGTCACTCAATGGTGAGCTGGGACTGGCGTTCGGTGCCAGGGGATCGGGTGGGGTAAACCCGGCTGCTGCTCACTATGAGCACGGCAAGGTGGTGATCAATCTCACCAAGATGAATGGGGCCGGTTCGTTAGGCCATGAATGGTGGCATGCGCTTGATGGCTACTTTGCCAGAACCCGGGGCCAACCAGGCGACATGATGACCGAGGCACTGGATGTCTCTTTGGCGGCCCGGGAGAGCCCATTCGTCCACCGTGGCGCTGTTCGTAAAGAGATGATCGAGGCCTTCGGTGCCGTCAACCGGGCCATTAAGCGCACCGCGCTCAAAGAGCGGTCGCGCAAGCTGGATGACAAGCGTAGCAAAGCGTACTGGACCACCGAGCGGGAGCTGAGCGCCCGGGCGTTTGAGTCATACCTGATAGCCA